>CALRHW010000001.1 GCA_943359555.1 Parcubacteria group bacterium
ATGCTGGTGCACTCGTGATGAAATCTGATGGTTATGCTGGTTTTTTTAATACAAGTTCAGTTAATAATTGGAGCTTTATCGTTTACCCTAATATTGCCGGGTCTCCTGGTGCAGTTAGGATTCCTGGTCTGACTGCTAGTCCAGCAGCACCAGGAAAGGTATTAACAGCTGTTAATGTCGCTGGTGACGCGACGTGGCAGACGCCAGCAGCGGCGGCGAGTGTAAGACCCACCGTAACTTATGTAGACAATACAATAAATCTTCCTAATTTCAACATTACCAGCGGTAGTAGTGGGTCTTACACTTTCTCAGAAAACACATATGCTTTATCAGGTACCGTTACTACATCGAGTACTAATTGCTCGCCTGATATTGTATCTTATAACTTCAACGGAGAAGTAAGTAGAGAGCTTGCATCTCATACTTCTAACTGGGCTGGTCCTACTGTGGTAAAGGTACCCTTTACTATATTTGTTCCCTTAGGAAAGACTAGTGTGACGTTTAAACGCTCTTATACTAACTGTCAGGAGACAAACGGCAGCACACTAGTTATTATTCAACAATTAATAAAAACACAATAGCTCTAGATTTTTTTATTTTTTTATATTATAAAGGTGTCGCAAAAAAATGCACTGCATTTTTTACTTCACATATGCACATTGAAGAAAAACAATTTAAAGATTTTATTTGTAATCCAGCTAAAACAAAATAATTCCTTTTCCAAAAATTTATATTTTGTTCTGTGCGTGTCGGTGGTTTATAAGTAAACTCAAAAGAATAAGGAGTGTCCCAATCTTTTGATCCGCTATTATCAATAAAAATAAAATTCCTCAATAGTTGCCAGATATGCTTCTTTTGATTATTGTTTTAGTTAAAAACTATTTTACCCAACTCATCAAAGGACGTTTTTATATTACTCCCCTGCTTTACTAGTTCGGAAAGCCAGGTAGATTCTCCACAGCTGAAAATAACCTTTGACAAAAAAATAGCCAGAAAAAAATTTAGTATTGGCCTTTTCAAAAAGTGTATATTTTTGACCTCACTACCCTATAGTACTTACACAAGAGGGCTGGGGGTCATCTTCCGGCCGGCCCCACCCATCTTGATCACATATAACCCTCGCCACTCGGAAACCCCGCCCATCAAATAACCCGACATCTTATTCTATGGTCGTAAAAACCCATTGCTCCCCTTTCTTGAACCCATAATCAACCCCTCGCTTGAGTGGTGAGGGGCATCTTGACCTCAAAATAGAACGGAATTAGCTTTGTTTTACTTGAGTTTGCAAAAAGTGTGTTTGTGTCCAAGCATTGCCGATGGATAGTGACATAATTTTAATTTAAATTCAGTGTTCCTTACTATTACATAATGTACATATCCTGTCCAAAATTGCCCGTGCCTACGTACTCCGCTTCGCCACGCAAAATTTTCTCAAACGGCTGGCAGGCAAAACATCCCTGCGCGCCTTGTGGACACTCGAAAACTTTTTCTTCGCGGGCTTTTTTTATTTGTTTTGCGATGGCAAGGACTTTTTCGCGAGCGACCTCAATATCAGGCAAGGGCTTTACAACAGGCTCGTCATCTCTATCCAAATACCAATACAAAGCGCCAGTCACTTTACGATTTTGCAAAGCATCTAAAAGTAACAAATAAATCGGAAGTTGAAGCGAGTCTTGTGTTTCCTCGTGTTTGCCTGTTTTAAAATCAAAAATTTTTACGCTGTCGTCTGCCTCAATATATTCTAGCCAGTCTATGTATCCGCACAAAATAATATTTTCTTCTTCGGAAAGAAAAAAGTTTGGAGGCATGCCATTTTGCCCTTCTTTTAGACGAACCGTCTTTTTGAAAAGTGGGCCGGGATTTTTTATTACGTGTTTTATCATTGTAAGTCCACGTTCTTTTGCCGTAGCTTCTTCTTCGCTCGTTTTAAATCCACCGATTTTGCCAGATATTTTTTTCCACGCAATTTCAAAATCTGCGACCAAGTCGTGCTTTAAGCGCTCCTCCAACGGAATATTTTTTAGCGGTTCAATAGTATTGTGCACCGCACTGCCGAGCGACATTGCCGAAGATACCATGCCGATTTTTTTGCCAGATTTTGGATCTTTATAAACATTCCGCAAAAAATACGAACGCGGACATTTCAAAAAATCCCCGATGGACGAGTGCGAAACCCACACTGATTTGTATTTATCGGGCATGTTTTTTAGTTAAATTATCGTTCTGCGGTTTTTCCGTCTTGCACGCTTTGTGCGACTAAGTTTGTAAAAAATTTCCATATTATATACATTGCTTCAGTATCAAGTTTACAATATTCAAGCATTTCTTGCTTCTTTTTTTCCACCGCCGAGCCGACGATTTCGCCTTTCAAAATCTTCCGATAGGCCTCTATCGCGTCCGTGCCAGATTTTACGGCGAGCATATTATAATCCAAAACATTTTTTGGAAGTGCGAGCAAATCTTTTATCACAGGCAAAACTTTTTTTATAGACGAGCTTCCCTTAAATCCGTGGTGCACATAATACTGATTGTCTACTATGTCCATCAAATCATAGGTGCGCGCAATAACATTGTGCAAAAATTCAAAATGTAAAGGCACAAGCTCGGCGAGCTCGCGATTGCGTGAATTTTCAAATTTTTTATACCAAGAAATAATACTTCCTGTGTTACCGATATTTGCACGTAGACTTTCCACAAGTCGCTCCGCAGGGTCGCCGTCCAAAATCAAACATTCAAAATGCTTTGGCTCGCGCCCGTTTTTGAAATCATCTTCAGTTAAAACGTGAAGGGAATATTGAAAAACTATGTGTTGATAGGGGTGGTATCCGTCAAAAAAAGGAATCGCGTGCGGATAAGTTTCATAGTCCAAAAAATATAGCGGAAATTGAAGAGAGCTCAGCTCAGCTTTGATTGCATAAATATCCCTAATCGGTTCTTTAGATTTGTGGACAGCAACCTGATTTTGTTTTCTGGGTTTACTTTGTTTTTGTCCTTCTTTCGCTTCTTTTATTTTTGGCAACTGATCTTCACGCACTTTTTCAATATGCAAAATCCCTTCATCCAGCAACTCCTTCAACAATTTTTTACTATTTCCAATTCTATTAATGTCGTGAACGCTGTATTCAGGCACATCTTTGTTGATGTATGAAAAAGCTGTGCAATGTGAACTTCTTCCTCTGTAATAGCAAGGACAAGGATGAGTAGGCATTTCTGCGGGTGACAAAAACTCGTGGGCTTCCTCCATTTCAATTAAAACTCTAGGCATTAAAGTATCTATTGTCTCCGTTTTGTCTTCGGTTACAAAAAGTTGATTTTCTGAAAAATCTAAATCCCCCGCTTTTTTATATTTTTTATTTAAGCGAATTAAATATTTATTATTTACCTTCACACCACACATCTCAAAAACATTTGCTTGAAAAGCTAGGTCGTATTCAAATTGTAATTCTCTGCTAGATGATTTTTTAGGTGCGGATTTTTCAGGTTTTTCATCCTCAATTTCACTTTCCTCACTTTCCTCACCCGCAGTCGTAGAAGACATTTTTATTTCATACATATCATAAGCGTTTGCGCTAGTATTCCATACCAAAATATCTGTCGCTGCTAAGTATTTTTCTGTCGCAAAAACCGCCTGAAAAATAATTGCTGTTTTTTGTGCAACTAGTTTTTTTGTGAGGTCTTGCGCGCCGTCACTTCTTTTTTCTACGAGATAACCATCTGGAAACATTCCGCGAGCTATTTCTTCCACTTCATTTCCCATTACTGCAAGCGACTTTTCAAAATCAGAAATTTCAAATTTAGAATACTGCGACGGTTCGTGGATTTTTACCCACACATTATGAGGACAGTTACGATACAATATAAAATCAGTTTTTGTGAGAGGTTTCATATCCTCTTATTTTGTTTGAATTTTTAGAGAAAGTAAAGCACCGGATTGTTTGAAACAACCGATGCTTCATACTTGGCGAGAAACATACGCCCATTTATAGAATCTTTTCATGTAGGGCACTTTCTTTATTGTCTCTCGAGTTTGAAATTTGCCAACGCTTCGTCAGAAAGCTTGCGATTAATTTCATCACTAATTGCGTAAGCAATGCGATGAACTTCAATCTTGGCTTTTATAACTGTACGCTTTTTCAACAACTCCGGAGTCCAATCTTTTAGACCTCCGTAATTCTCAATTGACCGCCTTGCTTCTTCACAAAGATTTACCAGCTCTAGATTCAGCTGGTACAATCTAGCAAGATGATCTTCACTAGATTTACTCATTTTTCACCTCCTTTCTGTGGTAAAAATGATGCGATTTAAAACATGAACATCATGTCTTTTTCTGCCCTTTATACTAACATCTTTAAAATGTAGCGCAACTAGAAAGCTCTTTTTATCTCGTCTTGGTATTTCCGCATTACTTCCATGCTAGCAGAAGTTTGACTCTTGCCATGTTTCATTAGTTGTTGCACCTCTGCACCGATTTTTTGAAATAAATCTGGGTTTTTTTCAATAATCTCAATCATCCTATCTTGTTGTGCTTCAGGCACATCTTTCATCTTTGCTCGAAGCATCTTTTTCATGAAATAACTTTTTATAGACATGGTAATATTTTACTCTTTACTTTTTATAAATTCAAGTGCACCCCACACACCGCCAAGAGCTCCGAGCTCTGCTTTTTTAATAATCGGCACTTTTGGAAAAATCTTCAAAATATTTTTTAGGTGAAACTCTACTCTATCCACTGGTATTGCGGGATTTCCCACTATCATTGAACCGCCAAGGACAAGAACATCTGGTGACCAAAGAACTATTGTGTTGTGTAAACCATAAGCAAGCTGAAGCGATAGCTCCTCCCACACCTGCGGGTCGATAATTTCTTTTGCTTTTTTACCAAAACGTTTTTCAAGTGCAGTGCCAGAAACTGTTTGCTCTAAAGTGATATTTTCTCCACTCTCAAAAGAGAAAATTTCTTGACCCGGCTCAAAACCCACAGATCTTTTATCTATCGTCCCATCTACCACCCTAGCACCACCTACGCCGGTGCTCACAGTAATATATTCCATTATAGAAAAACCTTTTCCCGCCCCGTAGTGTGCCTCACCGAGCGCGACAAGGGCTGCGTCATTTTCAAGAAAAACAGGGACGCCAAGCATTTTTTCTAGACGGTCTTGAAGTGGCTTGTGACACCAATGCATCAGATTTGGTGAAGACATCACACGAGCGCGCTTCTCATCAAAAACTCCAGGCACTCCTCCACCCGCACATTTTATATTTCCGATTGCACCTAGATGAGTCGCTGCGTCAAAAATCGCATTTACCCCTTCCTCAAAATGTTGTGGTGTCGTAAAAACTATTGGCTCGCCGATAGTTTTGCCGTCTTTAGAAAAAGCTACTCGCGTATTTGTTCCTCCAATGTCAAACAATAAGTACATTTTATGAAATTATTTTTATGAAATGAGTTTTTTAAATTCTTCTATCATCGGCACTTTTTGTGCTTCTGTGCCATACATTTGTGAAACGTAAAACGCGGTCCAATCAGCCAAAAGCAAATTGTTAAAAACATTTTCCCAAAAAGACTCGCCTTTTATTTCAATTGTGGAAGTAGGAAATCCTCGCGCCTCTAGCATCTCTTTTGTTATTTCCATTCGCTTGGTAATTTTGGGATTATTTAACTCGTCTTTCAAAAAAATAAAATGAAAATTGTCGCTGAGCGTTTTGGTCGTAGGAATAACGTCAAAGCCCGTCATTTCATTATGATTAAGCTCGGGAAAAATATTATAAAAAGCAGGAATCTTGCCTGTCTCGTTAAATTTTATTTTCCAATTGTATGCGAGAGCAATATTTGAGCGTGAAGAATAAATGATAGGTGTTTTTCCACGTAATTTTTCAGCAAGAGCGCGACCAGCGTCTTCTGTTTTTGAAGGATTTAGGCGAGAACTAAGTGCACGCAAATCTGTAAGCAAATTTGTATTGCCGGTCATTTTTGCAAGAGCGACAAGAGAAAAACCTAGCGCACTTCTTGGCTGAATACCCACTTCAGGTAATCGGATATACGGTAGATTATTTTTTTTCGCAAAATCTATAAGTGAACCACCGAGAGCGATAACCGCGACTGCGTATTTTTGTGCCAATGCTTTCTGCGCAAAATCAATAACCTCTTCTGTATTACCAGAATATGAACTTGCAATAAAAAGGCTTTTTGCAAATTTTTTATGAGAAAGAGCAGGCAAGCCGTAATCACGATGAATATACAGATCCAAGTCTGGATTAAACATTTTTAGAAGCTCGCCCGCGAGATGCGAGCCACCCATTCCACCAAGCACAAAACCTTCGCTAGATTTTAAATACTCGGCGTTTTGGATTTCTGTATCAAAATTAAACTGCGTCGCAAATGTTTTTATCGCTTCTTCCATGGTTTTATTATAGCAAATTTTAATGTTTAGCTTTACCTGCTTCCTCAATACGCTGTGCCGCCAAAATATATGCCGCGTTTCGCATTGTTGTAGAATATTTTTCTTTTACTGCTAGCATATCTTTCCACGCAGAAACCATCAAATCATCTAGTTTTTTGAGCACATCTTCTCTATTCCATTTTTCATTGTTCATATTTTGATACCATTCAAAATAACTAGTCGCGACTCCGCCACTATTTGCAAGGATATCTGGAATAACGATGACTCCATTTTTTGCAAAAATTTCATCGGACTCAGGAGTCGTCGGACCGTTTGCCATTTCTACGATAATTTTTGCAGATATTTGTTCTGCATTTTCTGATGTCAGTACATTTTCAAGTGCAGACGGCACCAAAATATCCACCGAGAGTAAAAGCAACTCCGCATTTGTGATATTTTTTGTACCAACCAAACCAGAGAGAGTCCCAGTATTTTTTTTGTGAGCGATTGCGAGCGCGAGTTCAATTCCATTTTCATTATAAACTCCACCTCTGCTATCAGAGAGAGCCACTACTTTTAAACCTTGTTTTATCATACTCTCTGCAAAATATGTAGCGACATTTCCAAAACCTTGGATAGCAACTGTTGCAGAAGCTGAAATCATTCCTGCTTTTAGAGCTTCTCTCACTATCACTCCTCCACCAAAACCTGTGGCTTCTGTTCTTCCTTCACTTCCGCCATTTGAAATAGCTTTTCCTGTAAATGTTGCGGGTGCTTTTTTTCCTGTGATTTTTTCATACTCATCTAGCATGAAACCCATAATTTTTTCACCAGTGTTTACATCTGGTGCGGGCACGTCCATTTCAGGTCCAAGCACTGGATACATTTTTTTTATATATCCGCGGGAAATATTTTCAATTTCTTTTTCAGATAAAATTTTTGGGTCTACAATCACGCCACCTTTTCCGCCTCCAAACGGCACGTTTACTACCGCACATTTAAAAGTCATCCAAAAACTAAGAGCGCGCACCTCATCTAAATTTACGTCTGGATGAAAACGTATTCCTCCTTTATATGCTCCGCGTGCGTTATTGTGCTGACTTCTAAAACCTTGAAAAATATGTTGACTTCCGTCATCCATAGTTACTGGAATACTCACTTCTATATATCTATCGGGAGTTTTCATTCTCTCTAAAAAATCTTGGTCAAGCTCTGCGATTTTTCCTGCTTTTTCCAATTGGTCTATCGCATTTTTAAATGGATTTGTTTGATTTTGCATTTTGTAAGTATATGTTAAAAGCGGGGGTCTTGGTAGACCTCCCGCTATTCATTCAAACAACCATCAAATAATTCTACGACGCCGTAGAAACTCCATGAAGGATGAGTGCCTCGGTCTCGAAGTCAGAACTCTTGGCTCAATCATTATAGCTCCATCAATAATAGTGCGATGCTTGTTTGAGTAATGCTGTGGTCGCCAGTCTCGACGGGTATCGTCTTGATCTCCATTTCTTTCTCGTGAATTTTGTCTCGTGCCTGACATTCGTTTAATCTCCATATTGAGTGCTAGGAACGCCTAGAATAAGGACACCTTATTCAGTAAACAGCTCCATACATAAGCCTACACCTAATAATAAAAAAATCAACACGTTATCAACGCAACTGTGGATTACTTGGCTCGCATCATTTATTATCTTTTTTCAAGTTTTATGTCCGCGGGAGCTTATATTTTTGGAATTATTTTTTGATTTGTGATTGGTGTCGTAGTAGAAATTATTTTTTCAGCTTCAACCGCGTTAAATAATCCATTTTTGTAAAGTGTAAACGCTACTCCATATTCTTTTACTTGAAACTGTGTATCTCCAGAATCAACAAATTTTACCGCTTCATCAAGAGTACTTGAAGCAATGGCAATAGAAGTTGTGGAAACTTCTATGTTTTTATCTATGCTCTGTTTTACTTTGTCAATTTTAGTGACCGCATCTTTTCTTTTGTCCTGAGCTGTAGCTTTTTTCATTTCATTATCGTCAAGTGTTGGAATTTTTGCCTCCACTTCTTCACGCACTTGTGCTGTTGTGTTTATGTTTGCTTCAACAGAATCAAGGAGATTGCTCAGTTCTGTCTGACTATCTAATTTATTGTCCAACACCTTTTCGTTTGCCGTTTTTTCATCTAAGGGCGTAACTGTTTCTTTTACTAACACTACTTCTTCAATAGCAACGTCTGGTTTTATAAAACTATTTGTAGAATCATCTGTTACAGAAATAACCGCCACATCTTTTTGCTCTGTGTCACTTTGAACAGATGCGACAGTGGTTTCGTTTTTCGTGCTGGGGCTAGGTGTCGCAACTATGACCGTCTTCAAACTTGCAGTCTCCGCTTTTTGCGTTCTATCTACTTTTGCAAGAGAAGCACTGTGTTCTTTTAAAGACTCTTCTAGATTTTTACTTACATCTATCGCCATTTTTAAATCATTATTTGCTTCTATTCTAGCGATTTGCTGTTGAACACTTTTTACATGTTTATTAAAATTTTCTTGAATTATGTTTTTTGACGTGGTATCAAGCTCGCCCCTTACTGCAAGTTTTTTGGCTTCGTCTAGTCGCTCACCCGCACGTGCAGTATCAAAATATGCTTTTGACTGCGCACTAAAAACAAACCAAAAACGCATGTCTTCCGTAGCGAGTTTTATAGAATAAAGAGCATTGTTTGGAAGAGCCGTCTGTGCGAGCAAAGTCGTTCCTCCGCCGAAAGCGATAACGACAACAAGAGCAAAAGCCACCGCGCGTTGCGAATGAATAAAATATGGAGAAAAAATGGAGAGAAATCTTTGCTGTTGGGATTTTTGTGGGTGAGATTTTTGCACAGGATTTTCTTTCACATAAAAATCCACATTTTTCCAAATGTTTTGTTTTTCTTCGGTTGAAAGAAGGATTCCTTTTGCGGATTTTATTATTTTTTTAAATTCGTTATTCATTTCAATTTTGTTTTTTCTCAGATGTTTTTCTCGCGGTCATGATATATTTCCTTTAGTTTTTCTATCGCCCGATGAATCTTTACTGAAATATTATTTGCGGGTTCATCTAGGATTTCTGCAATTTCTTTAATACTTAATTCCTCCACATATTTCATAAATATTAGATCACGATACGCTTTTGGAATTTTATCTAAAAGCTTCATCGCTTCGGCGCCGTCTATTTGATTTTCCAAATCCCGTACTGTCGGGGTGTCGTGACTCGTATCAAAACCTTCTTCAAAAAGCTCATCAAGCGAAACCGGCTTCTTTTTTCTATAATGATCAATGACGGTGTTGTGGGCTGTTCTATATAAAAAAGCCTTTATATTGAGCACTTCTCCGCCCCCTTGAATGTATTGCCAAGTCTTTATAAAAGTGTCCTGAAGCATATCTTTTGCCTCGTCACGGTTTAGAGTCTTGAAATAGCAATATCTAAAAAGCGCGTTGGTGTGCTCTTTGTATGCGTCTAAAAATTGTGCTTCTTTTTGATGATCCATAGTTATGACGTGAAAAAAGCCACGGCATTACAGGGTATTATACAACATATTCGTAAAAACTCGGCTATTTTTTTGGTGGAAATGTAATGAGCGAGATTCCTGTTACACCTTAGTCAGAAATTCTTTTATATCTTCTGCGGTCTTGAGAGGTAGGGTGATAAAGAAGGTCGTGCCTTTGTGTTCTTCGGATTCAAAGCGAATGGTGCCGTGGTGGGCTTCGATATATTTCTTGGACATATAGAGGCTAATACCGCTCCCGTTCACGAGCTTATTCCTCGCGTTGCTAGCGCGATAAAATTCTGAAAATATTTTGCTATGCTCACTCTGTGGAATGCCGATACCTGTATCACTGATCACAATGTTCAAAGTAGTCTCGTCATTATTGACTGTGAGCGAAAAAGACTTGTCCCCCTCCCCCGCATATTGAATAGAATTCTCGAGCAGATTCTCTATCACGATGCGTATACGCATAATATCAACTTCCACTTCCTTGCCACTATCAAGGTGAATAGCGCTAGTAAACTGGATTCCCTTCCTTTCGTAACCAAAGGTATACTTTTCAACGACTTCTTTAATGACGGCCTCCACCGCGCCGAGCCGCATCTTTTCACGATAAATTGAGAGTTTCTCTATCTCAAGAAGGCTAACATCAAGTAAATTGACCGAATGCAGCACAGTTTTTTGAGTGGAATATACCACACGGGAGAGTCTATCTTTGTCTTCTTGACTAAAAGCAACACCATATTTTTGAAGCACAAAATCAATGACCCAGTTTGTAGAAGTGAGACCTGTGCGCATTTCATGAGCTATAAGAGATACGATTTCATTCTTGAGCTTGGTATTGTGCTTGATGAGTTTGATTTTACTATACTCTCGAAAAGCAGCCGAGACAAGCATACCTAAGAGAGAAGCTATAATAAGAAAAAAAATATCTATCTCGTCATATCCTCTTGAGAGTATCGGTAAGTCAAAAGAGAGGGTGATGTATCCCACGGCAACACCACTGATACCTCCAAGTATATACGAAATAATATTCTCAAAATATTCTGACATCTAATTTAGATTGTAGCGCTTGGTGCCTCGCGTTGCTTCTTGCGAGCATACATTAGAGTACTAATAATAATGACAGGTGCCAGAAAACCAAAAATTGAACTTGTGATCATGGCCCCCGTAATCATGGCACCGTTGGCTATCACGCAACAAGTCACCACGCCCGAACCACCACCCAAGGCCTTTATCTTTTGCCACCTATTAGCTATGCCGATAGCTTTAAAGATAATGAATCCTCCTACGATGAGACCATTCACCACCAAGTCATACCACAAAGTAAAGTGCATGAGTTGCATTTCTCGCTCTTTTGTCTGGATGAACCAAATAAAGAGAGCGAGAACCATCATCAATACGACTCGAAACACCGTCTTTCGCGTTCTCTCGGATAGAGAGCTGAGCGGGAACTTGAGCATGTAAGCAGAACCGATGAATACCGCAAGACCTGCGATATTGCTATAGACCATGTTCATCGTGTGCATCTCGAGCCCCATGAAAAACATGCTGATTGCTTGATATATTAAAAACGCAAAAAGCGCGCCGATAAGCTCATTCTTTTCTTGACGCATAGGCTTCCACACATACGCCGCGCACAATAGATAAAAAACTCCAGCTGCCATCATCAAAAAAATTTCAAACATCATACCAAACACCATCGGTCCACTAGACTCCATCATCATATGTTCCATATAAAAATTATGTTAACTAATAAACGTAATAATAAAACTTATTTAAGTTTACCATGTATGTAAAAAACACAATACAATAGCAACAGTGGATATCCACATGCAAAAAGCGTAGATACATGCTAAAATATAGACAAGATATGAGCGAAAATACACACGTAGATTTTTTTAAAGACAAGAAAGTATTGATCGTTGAAGACGATGCCTTTTTAGGTGGAATCGTGGCTGAGTCTTTGCATAAAAATAAGGCAACGGTAAATCTAGTCACCTCCGCTGAAAATGCGATAGAATACTTAAAGAGCACTGTCCCCGATATTGTCGTGCTAGATATATTTTTGCCCGGAATGAATGGGTTCACTTTTCTGGAAGATTTTAGAAAGAATCCTTTGACTGCTAAAGTGCCTGTCCTTGTGCTTTCCAACTCTGGGCAAGCGGAAGATAGAGAGCGGGTAAAAAATCTAGGCGCAGACTTCATGGCAAAAGCCCTTGTGACGCCGAATGAAGCGATAGATCATCTGTATCAAATGCTCGTGAAGAGACAAATCCATTGATTCTTTATCCTTAAATTAATTAAATACAAAACCCAGTAGATTCTCTCATATTAAAAACCTATTTCCTCCAATTTTTTAAGATGCGGTTCAAGATCAGGGTGTTGCGGAATATATTCTCGCTCAATCATTTCTGCAACTCGCATACTTGGATTCTGCTTGTCCTCGTCGTGTTGGCGTTGCCAATCAGCGAGAATATCAGGATATTTTTCTTTTAGAATACCGAGCAAACGAATCATCAACGGCAAGGAAATTTTATATTTCTCTATCGCTTGAGCTTTTGCCTTTTCTTCATAATCAGGAGCTTTGTAATCAAGCGGTTCAAATTTCCTTGCCGTAAGAGCAGTTTTCAAACTGATAATGTCTTGAGGAAGTCCATATCTACTACCAGCATTTTTTAGGTGATAATCGAGAACAGAAAATCCTTGTTCTTTATCATACATAAAATTGGAGGGCTTTGGGTCAATAACAAGTCCTTTGGCATCAAGTTCTCGAACCGTATCAATAAGTTGAATTATATTTTCGTCAGAATATTCTGGCGCTTCTTCTGGTGTAAAATTTGTTACATCAGTACCAGACAATAATTCCATAACGACAACGCCGTCCTCAAAGGAATAACTTACAAGTTGTGAAGTATGTGGAATACCTTTTGCTCGAATCAACGGCTTTATTTCAAAATTCGCCTGTGTAATACTTCGAGAAAATTTGGCGGCATAAGTTTTCCCATCTACCTCAAGACGAAACGCAGATCCGTTACTTCCAGAGCCAAGATATTCAGGAAGTTCTTTGAAATTTCCTTGCGCTATTTTTGCTTTTAATTCTACTACTGCTGGTTGAAATTTCTCTTTATATGTTTTGATATTTTCTTCAATAAAAGAGGTTTCCAGTTTTCTTTCTTGGCGCAAGAAATTGACATAAGATTTTTTATGTTTTTGAATTAGAGAAACAAGCTCCTCCGGTAAATCCGGTGGCAAATTGTTTAAGTCCTTTATTTGAGAAAGTTCCGCAGAATATTTTAATATTTGAGCTTGATCTTCGGAAAAGTTTTCTACACCTTTATCAGCAAAAATTTCCGCTTGCGCCTGCAAGCGTTCCTGTGATTTCTCTTCTGGATTAAATTGTGGTGCGCCTTCAAATTTCATAAACTTTTTCTAATTCCGACAATGTTTCGTTTGGTGGACCCTATCGGATTCGAACCGATGACCTCCTCATTGCAAATGAGGCGCTCTACCAACTAAGCTAAGGGCCCTTTAAAAACAACCGAATTCAATACTAACGCGGTTCATTATATGAAAAAAGCTTTATAAAATCAAGGTGACGTCAAATCAAAAAAGTTTGTAAAAGAGTAGGTGCGATTTTTAACAAAAGAAAAAGTGGCACCATTTTGGATGTCCACTTTAAAGTTAAGTCTCACTTATTTCTGGTAGTCATACCTGTAAGTAAGTCGCCCATGCGCAACAGTGTTCCTGTTGCCGACCTTCGCTGGAAGAAAATATATCTTTGCATTAAAGTCTGGATACATAACCCCCAAATTTTTGTCGGTGATAGGCAACAATGTATCACCATTCAAAACTATAGAACTACCCTTGCGATCAGGTTGAGAACACACATGTTGTGCATCAACAACATACCAAACGGAACATGTTTTCAGAAGCTCTAAAATGAGCTCAATGTCGGCGTCTTTGGATGCAACCTGCGCCTGATAACGATGAACCTCCTCCTGTAGATTGGCTTTTTTGTAATACAAAGAAACGAGGCACAAAGCCAAAACCACAAAAATCGATGACGTAATAACAAAGGACAACAAAGACTTACTAAAATACTTAGTTTTCCTAGTTTTCATAATTCCCTTTTCTGCCCTACGGAAGTGGGCTGTTTGTGAAAGAACTTTTTTTATTTATTGGATATACACACGTATGTCCAGCGTATATACGGTAATAGAATATGAGGATAAAGTCAATTTTTTTTATTTTACGATTCTAGTCCCCTATTTGTCCCTCATCGCAAGCGTCAGCACGTGATCTAAAAATTCATGAAAATCAATTCCGCCGACTTTTAGTGATTTTGGTATGAGCGACTCAGATGTAAGTCCTGGCAAGGTATTGGTTTCTAAAATATAAATTCCGTCTGGAGCGACAATAAAATCACTCCGTGAATAATGTTTTAATCCGAGAGCTTTGTGTGCGCGAACAGAAAAATCTTGAAGTAACGCTGTTTCTTCTGGCGTAAAATTGCCCGGACATATTTCCTGTGATTTTCCGCTGTATTTTGCATCGTAATCAAAAAATTTATTTTCTTGTGGTTTTATAATCTCAATCGGCGAAAGCGTATACACTTCACCGCGAGTCTTTGCACTATCCACTACGCCACAAGTAGCTTCCCTTCCCGCGATAAATTCTTCTACTATTACAGAGTCGGCTAGCTCAAAAGCTTTGTCTACACCTTTTGTAAAATTATCCCAGTTATCTACGATAGAAACTCCGAGTGATGAACCACCAGTATTTGGTTTTACAACGAGCGGTTTTTTTAAATGAGAAAAAACTCCAAAAAGCCGTGAGTCGGATTTGTCGTCACGACGAATCACTTCGTGCTTTGCGATTTTTAGGCCTCCTTTTTTAAAAGCTTTTTTTGCAAGGTGCTTGTTCATTCCGATCGCAGACGCGAGTGCACCAGAGCCAGTGTAAGGCACATTGAACGTGTCCAGTAGCTGTTGCACTTTTCCATCTTCACCAAAATCGCCATGAAGTGCGTTGAAAATCACGTCTACCTGCGCGAGAATTTTTTCTGGCGAGCGGGCGATGCCGTCAATGTGCCACACTCCCGCTCGGTCAATAAAAATATCTTTCGGTAAATATTTTTCTGACGATAAACTTTTCAGCACGTTGCTTCCAGTTTTTAGCGACACTTCGTATTCGCCAGAAGGTCCGCCACGCAGGACACCGACTTTTATTTTTGATTTTTGAGAGGTCATGTGGAGTATTATAACAAACTTTATAAAACATTGTTTGAAAAGACTCGCGCAGGCGCGACGGCGCCGAGCGGAGCAGAAATCGTAGCAACGATTTACGCGTGCTTTTCAGACGATGTTTTATAAAGTTTATTAGCGTATCTTCCTTTGTAGTTTTCTATGAAAACCTATCGCGAAACGATGAGATTCGCTGTTCCCGAGTAAAATGGCACGAGAATGTTTTTGGATGATCTGCTTGTCGCCAAGTATCTCGCGAGCTTTGTGTTTATCATCTTTTACCACCGAAACAACCTCTATTTTTAGGCTTTTTTTGTTTAAAACTGCATTTGCTACATTGATTTGAGCTTTTGCACCGTCTACGACTATAAGGCTCGGCAAGGGCCATTCTGCGTGTGTAAGTCGGCGTGACAAAATTTCTTTCAGCGCGGCAACATCATTTATTCCCGGGTTTATTTTTATTTTAAACTTTCTATATTGGCTTTGTGCTACCTCTCCGTCTTCTATCACGGTCATCACTCCCACGACATTTGTTCCAGCTAAGTGTGCGACGTCGTATGCTTCTATGCGGAAACTTTTTGTATTTTCTGTGACGCTAGAAATTTCTCCACCAAAAGAACTCATCTCATTTTTATCTGCCGTGCCATGTTTTAAAAGTGCAATATCTTGAATATGATTTAAAGCAAAAATTGTTCTTTTTACTTCCCCCGCTTTTTCAAATTTTTTCTCGTGCGCGAAACCCTTCATTTGTTTTTCAAGGTTTCGCAAAACTGCACGTTTTTTTCCTTCAAAAAATAAGCGGAGATTTTTTATTGTTTCACCATATTCTTTTTTTGTCACAGCACCTACGCACACTCCAGAACAAAGTCCTATTTGATAATTAAAACAAGCGCGCGGAAGTTTCCCTTTTTTCATTTGCACTTCGCTTGGCGTGCATTTTTTGTCACTGTAAGGAAAAATCTTGCGAATAATCCTCATTGCCTCTTTAAGCTGTGTCCCGTGCGGAAACGGCCCAAACATAAACTTTATTAGATCTTTAGGGAAAATTGATGAGAGACTTCTACCGCGCACGACTACTATTTTAGGAAAATCTTCTTTCGTAAAAATTACATAATTAAAACTTTTATTATCTTTTTCTTTTGAATTGTAAGGCGGGTTTAATTTTTTGATTAAATTTGCTTCAAGAATAAGTGCTTCAAGTACAGAGTCCGTCTGTGTAAAATCCACCTTCTCAAACTCTTGCAACATTTTTAAAATAAGCGGACTTCTGGTATGTGCAATGTCCGTAGAAAAATAACTCCGCACTCTATCGCGTAGCGAAGTCGCTTTCCCTACATACAAGACACGACCGCGAGGACCTTTAAAAAAATATACTCCCGGCGTTTCTGGTAATTTTGATAAAAATTTTTGAGGCGTTTTCATTAACCTTTCTTTAGAGCTTTTTTAAGATACACACCTGTGTGTGATTTTGGATTATTTGCTATTTCTTCTGGAGTACCTTTTGCTACTATTTGACCACCACCAAGTCCACCGTTTGGACCGATATCTATTACAAAATCAGAGCTTTTCACAATATCAATGTTGTGTTCAATGACCATCACAGTATTGCCTTTATCCACAAGTCTTTGCAAAATCTCTATGAGTTTTTTCACATCTTCATAATGTAGACCGATGGTTGGCTCGTCTAAAAGATAAATTGTTTTTTGAATATGAGGGCGATAAAGCTCTGAAGAAATTTTTACACGCTGAGCCTCGCCACCAGAAAGTGTTGTCGCCGACTGCCCGAGAGCTAAATATCCCAGCCCTACTTCAGACATAGTTTTCAACCGATCGTAAATCGCAGGAATATCTTCAAAAAATTCAAGGGCTTCTTCTACGGTCATTTTTAGGATTTCGTAAATATTTTTCTTTTTGTATTTTATTTCAAGCGTTTCTTTTGTAAAACGTTTTCCAAAACAAATATCACACGGCACATAAACTGTCGGCAAAAAATGCATTTCCACTTCTATTACACCATTTCCCTGACATGTTTCGCATCGCCCACCTTTCACATTGAAAGAAAATCTATTTGCTTTCCAACCACGCACACGCGCTTCTGCAGTCTCTGCAAAAAGCTCGCGGATAAAAGTAAATGAGCCAGTATAAGTCGCTGGATTTGAACGTGGAGTGCGACCGATGGCGCTTTGATCAATAAGTATAGAACGACCTAAATATTCTGTGCCAGAAAAAGAGCCGCAATTATAAACATCTGCGGAACGATAACGTCTATCAAAACGCGCTTGCAGATTTTTATGCACGATTTCATACATAAAAGTCGATTTTCCTGAACCTGAAACTCCTGTCACTGCGACAAGCACACCTAGCGGTATGTCTATATTTAAATTTTTTATATTAAATATTTTTCCTCCACGGATTTTGAGCTCGCCTTTTGGAGAATCGCGACGTTTATCTGGTGTAGCGATAACTTTATCGCCACGCAAATAATCAAGCGTCACAGAACCAGAAATATTTTTTTTCGCAGTGAGTAAATCTTCAAGATATCCAGACACTACAATTTCCCCGCCGTGCACTCCCGCACCCGGACCAATATCCACAATATAATCAGAAGAATAAATAGTGTCTTCATCGTGCTCCACCACAATAATAGTGTTGCCTAAATCGCGTAGATGAAGAAGGGTTTTTATGAGGCGGTCATTGTCGCGTGGATGCAAACCGATAGTCGGCTCATCAAGCACATAAAGTGCACCGACTAGACCAGACCCAAGCTGAGAAGCTAGACGAATACGCTGAGCCTCGCCACCAGAAAGAGTGTGCGCACGGCGACTCAAAGTGAGATATTCAATACCCACATTTATCATAAATTGTAAACGCGCCTCTATTTCTTTTATCACCACTTTTGAAATATTTTTTTCGCGAGCGGTGAGTTTTACTTTATTGAAAAATTCATTAGCGTCGGCGATTGAAAGTGAGGTAAAATCCACGATACTTTTTCCGCCGATAAAAACGTGTAGAGATTCTTCACGAAGTCGTGCGCCGTTACACTTTGGACAAGGTTCTGTACCAAAAAAATGCCGTGTGCCGAGTCCGTTACATTCTGGACAAGCGCCGTAAGGAGAGTTGAAAGAAAAAAGCCGTGGCTCTATTTCTGGATATGAATAACCATCTTTTGGACAAGCAAATTTTGAAGACATTAAAAATTCTTCGCGGTCGGTATTTTTTGGGTCTTCTTTTAATGGCTCTTTTTTCGCCATATCTCTAAAGACGATTTTTACTAGACCGTCGGATTCTTCAAGCGCCTTTTCAAGAGACTCACTAAGGCGTTCAAGTGCGTCTTTTGGATTATCTCTAAAATCCAAAACATTTATTTGATCTACCATTACGTCAATGTTGTGTTTTTTGGTTTTTGTGAGAATGATTTGGTCGCGAAGTTTTTTACGAACGCCGTCCACAAGCACCTCAGAATATCCTTTGCCGAGTAAATCATATAGAAGCTGATAATATTCGCCCTTTCTTCCACGCACCAGCGGAGAAAAAATCTCTGCATAAACAGGAAGACCAAGCTTTTTGTCGCCAGTTTCTTTGTTTTCTTTTGCAAGCTCGTTTTGTTTCGTCTCAATTTTTTCTAAAATAAAATTTTTTATCTCTTCATTTGAAAGACGCTTGATTTCACTACCACACACGAGACAGTGTGGCTGACCAATACGAGAATATAAAATTCGCAAATAATCATAGATTTCTGTAATTGTTGCAACAGTAGAGCGCGGATTGGAAGAGCGGGATTTTTGGTCAATAGAAATTGCAGGTGAAAGTCCGACGATTTCGTCTACGTCTGGCTTTTGCATTTGTCGCAAAAATTGTCGTGCATAAGAAGAGAGCGACTCCACATATCGTCGCTGACCCTCGGCAAAAATAGTATCAAAAGCGAGCGACGATTTTCCTGAACCAGACAAGCCAGTAAAAACCGTCATTGTGTTGCGCGGGATTTCTACCGTAACGTCTTTTAAATTGTGGGTTCGCGCTCCACGCACGATTATCAAATCTTTTTTGTTTTTCTCTTTTGGCTCCATATATAGGTTTATAGCCCAAGGACAAGCCACTGGGTTACGGGTAAACTATAACAGGTGTGAAGGGTTTTTGAAAGAAAACAAAAAAATAAGAAATAAGAAATGACCCTTTAAAAAACATTCGCAGACCGAAAAGCATGGTTTTGCCTAAGGCAAATTTTCGGTCGAGGACGAAGAAAACCTTTCGCTGGAAAGGTTTTCTGTTTTTTCAAAGGGTCATTTCTTATTTCTATTTCTTAGTCTCCTCTAAAACCGCCGCGATTTCTTTTACAAGATCATCTAGCACAATAGTAGCCTTTACGAGAAAGCGTGCAGCACCGAGCTGTTTACCACGATCAAGCTGACTTTGCTGAGAAAAATTGGAAAGAACAATAACTGGCACATTTTTGAGCCGATCAATGATCTTCATTTTTTCAAATACATCAAAACCATTTATGCCTGGGAGCAAAATATCAAGAAGCAAAATGTCTGGTGTTTCTTTTTCTAAAAGTTTTAGTACATCTTCGCCTGTGGGTGCGTAAAAAAGTTTACAGCCCTGTTTTGAAAGTTTACGAGATATGAGGTCGCTTAAAAATTGATCGTCTTCCACCCACATTATTTTTTTGCCGACGAGAGGTCCGCCCTCCATACCAGATTTTGTGAGTTTTGAAAGATTGGTTTTTATCTTTAGCATTAAATCGTCCAAACTAAGCTGAGCTTTTACGATATAATCTTTTACTCCAAGATCTACTGCACGCTTTATTTCTTCTAAATCACCAGAAGGAGAAACCATAATGAGCGGAATCTTTGTGATAGCAGGATTATCCATTTTGGTCTCCAAAATTTTGTAACCATCGGCTGTGGTTATTTCCATATCTAAAATAATAAGATCTGGTTTATAAAGAGAAATTTGTTCTATTGCAACTGCGCCGTTATTTATAACGAGTGTTTGGTGTCCGTCTTTTTTTATCCTTTGATTTAATACATCTCCAAAAAAGATATCTTGCTCTATGATAAGAATTTTAGACATTCTGGTAGTTAAATTATATAACGATTAGATTATCTCTGCAACGGAAGTGTAAAGACAAACTTTGTGTTTTGTCCTTCAACACTTTCAAAAGTAATAGTTCCTCCATGACGTTGAACAATAGAACGAACAATAAATAACCCAAGCCCAGAGCCCTCAGGATCTCGTTTCATTGCATTTTCTGCTCTAAAAAAGCGTTTGAAAATGTCACCGTGCTGTTCTTTTGGTATTCCTATTCCATCATCCGCGACAGTTATCAGTGCAAAACTACCTTCTGTCTTTATATCAATTGTGATTGATTTTGTAGTATATTTGATAGCATTTTCAATAAGATTTTGTAAGACCGCACGCATTTTTTGTGGATCTACAGAAACTTTTGGCATTCCTGCTTGCTCATTTACTTGGAGTCTGATTCCTTTTATTTCAATCTGCGTCTTGAACTCTGCAAGAATATTATTTACTAAATCAAGTAAGTTGATTTCAAAAAAAGAAAAACCCAAACCACCAGATTCTATACGATCTACACCAAGCATATCTTTTATAAGATTGATGATGCGCTCGTTACTTTCATAAGCTTTCATCACGAGTGCTTTTTGTTCACTTGAAAGTGTGCCGTCATCTTCTTTCAGTAAAATATCCAGTGTCCACTTTATCGCAGAAAGTGGCGTACGAAGCTGATGTGCAACGGTAGAAACGAATTCTGATTTTTCTTTATCTAGCGCTGTAATTTTTTGATTTTCTTCACGAAGCTCAAGATCACGACGGACAAGTGTGCGTGCATAATCATTGTATTCGTTGTTGAGTAAACGCAAACGCTCAGATTGAAGTTGCGCTTTACGTTTATCTTCTACGAGCAGGCCTTCTCTGCGTTTAATAAAAGAAGAAAGATATCCAGTGAGAGCTCCTACAATAAAATATACGGCTGTAAAAAGAACCGTGGACATCAAGCGCACAATCAGCTCGGCAAAATCAAAAGGGCTTCCATTGTAACCGTAGATTTTTTTCAGATATCCAAAATAATCAAGAAAAAGAATACCGTTTACAAAAATAGACGCGATAAAAGCTATCGTAAGTGAACCTAGTACATCAAAAAGTACGATAGATGAGACTATTGGAATGAAGAAAAAAATCGGCGCCACACTTTTAACTCCACCAGTTAGATGAAGAATAACAAAAAAGAAAACCAGCTCAGAGAAAATCTGACTCACAGCAAGACGATTGATAGACGTGGAGTCGTTTTGAAGCTCAATCCTTTTGACTCTCCACCAAAACCATAAATTGACTAAAATAAAAGAAAAAAACAAAAACATCATCGTAGTGACGGGGAAATAATTGTTGCCAATAGGATCAAGACGAGATAAAAGTCCCATTACAAAGATAGCGGGAGCATAAAACCAGCGCGCAGTAATGAGCCACTTGTTTGCTTCAAATTTATTATTATGTATCAGTCTCATTGCCACGATAAAAAATTAATTTAATTAGATTATAGCACGCTTTGTGAGTTCTAAAAGCTCGTCGCGGAGGATTGCGGCTGTTTCAAAATCTAAAACTTTCACAGCGTCATTCATTTGTCGCTCTTTGGCTTTAATGAGTTTTTTGGGGTCTTTTTCAAATGATTTTTTGTCTAACTCAAGTAGAGTAGCGACGGTTTTTTGATGTTCACTACGAAGCTGTTCGGTAATATCTGCAATTTTTTTGATAATCGTCTTTGGAGTAATGCCGTGCTTTTTATTGTAAGCGATCTGAATTGCACGCCTACGATTGGTTTCACTGATAGCGTATTCCATTGCTTGCGTAAAAAAATCTGCATAAAGAACGACTCTGCCGTCTACGTTGCGCGCGGCACGACCTATGATCTGAATCAAAGATGTCTCGCTTCGCAGAAATCCGGCTTTGTCTGCATCTAAAATTCCTATAAAAGAAACCTCTGGTAAATCTAAACCTTCCCGAAGTAAATTTACCCCAACCAAAACATCAAATTTCCCCCTTCTAAACTCGGTTAAAATTTCTATCCGCTCAAGAGTTTTTATGTCGCTGTGAAGATATTGCGCCTTTATTCCCTTTTCTTTTAAATATTCGCTCAAATCTTCCGCCATTTTTTTAGTAAGAGTTGTGGCAATCGCACGCTGACCTACTTTTATAACTTTTTCTGCATTAGAAATAAAATCAAAAATCTGACCCTTGTATTTTCCTTTTTCTATTATTGGATGCACTTCTACTACTGGATCTATAAGTCCTGTGGGACGAATAACTTGCTCCACCACTTTTTTACTATTTTCTTTTTCGTAAACACTCGGTGTTGCTGATGTAAAAATCATTTGACCGACACGTTCCTCAAATTCATTAAATTGAAGTGGACGATTGTCTTTTGCAGAAGGTAAACGGAAACCGTGCTCCACGAGTGTTTCTTTTCTTGATCTGTCACCAGCATACATTCCGCGTATCTGCGGAATCGTCACGTGCGATTCATCAATAACAGTCAGAAAATCTGGCGTGCCATCGGCTTTGTGAGGAAAATATGACAGCAAGGTTTCTGGCGGCTCGCCTTCTGTCTTTCCTGCAAAATGTCTTGAATAATTTTCGATCCCGTTGCAATACCCTATTTCGCGGATCATTGCGAGGTCATAAGAAGTGCGACGTTTTAAACGCTCCACTTCTAAAATCTTGCCGTCTTTTTTCAGCTCAGCCAAACGCAAATCAAGCTCTGCTTTTATCGCATTAAAGGCGCGTTTTATTTGTGGCTCTTCAGTCACGAAATGTTTTGCTGGAAAAAGAAAAAAATTGCCCACTGTTTCTATGATTGTGCGTGAAATCGCATCTATTTTTTGAATTAAAGAAATCACCCCGCCATCAAAATCAATTTTATAAATGACTTTTTCAGAAACAGGCATTACTTCTATAGAATTTCCAATCGCCCGAAACTGCGCTGGTTTTAAATCTGCAGTCGTTCGTTCAAAATGGATTTCAATAAGTTTTCTCATGAAATCTGCGCGAGAAATTTTTCCGCCGACCACTACTTTCATATTTACTTTTTCATATTCCACAGGACTTCCTAAATTGTAAATACAAGATACCGATGCGACGATGATGACATCTTTGCGCGTGAGCAATGCCTGAGTAGAGGCGTGACGAAGCCTGTCTATTTCCTCATTTATCATTGCTTCCTTCTCTATATATGTATCCGTCACTGGCATATATGCTTCTGGCTGATAATAGTCGTAATAAGAAACAAAATAATGCACAGCATTTTCTGGGAAAAATTCTTTGTATTCTTGAGCAAGCTGGGCGGCAAGCGTTTTATTGTGCGCAATCACGAGTGTGGCTTTACCTGTCTGAGCAATAACATTTGCCATTGTAAATGTTTTTCCAGAACCCGTAACACCTAAAAGTGTTTGATTTTTTAGGCCGTCTTTTACTCCAGCGATGAGTTCGAAAATAGCTTTTGGCTGATCACCCGCTGGTGCAAATTCGCTTTTCAATTTAAATAGTGGTTTTTTCATTGTATTTATCCAAAAACGCTTTCTTAAACTCTGCAAAACCGCCATCTAAAATCGCAAGTCGCATACTATGCACAAGGTTGATTATAAAATACAAATTGTGAATTGACGAGAGAGTCCCGGCGAGCATTTCTTTTGCCCTAAAAAGATGTGACAAATAAGCTTTCGTATAATTTTTGCAAGTGTAGCAAGCACACCCTTCGTCAATCGCGGTAAAATCGTCTACAAATTTTGCATTCATCAAATTTAATTTTCCGATTTTTGTATACAAAGTTCCGTTGCGTGCGGCGCGCGTAGGAGCGACGCAATCAAAAAGATCTACGCCATTTTCTACTCCCGCAAATAAATCTTCAGGCTCGCCTATTCCGAGCAAGTGACGCGGTTTATCTTCTGGCAAAATTGCATTTACCCACGCAACAGCAGTCGTCATATCTTCTTTTGCAAATGAACCCCCGATTCCATAACCATCAAAATCCATATCACGCAAAACTTCTGCACTTTCTTTTCGTAAATTTTCAAAGCGCCCACCTTGCACTATTCCAAAAAGCGCCTGTCGAGACGAATTTTCTTTTGACTTATGATGTGCGAGACTTCTTTTTGCCCAACGATGTGTGCGGTCTAGAGCCTCACGCTGATAATGTATTGGCTCCATCGGCGACGTACATTCATCAAATGCAAAAATAATATCTGCACCGAGATTGTGTTGAATATCTATAGATTTTTCTGGAGTAATGTAATACGAAGTGCCATCTAAATGTGACTTAAAAGTAACACCGTCAGAATCTATCGTCGCAATTTTAGGATTATCTGGATCATTGGTGGCTTCAGAAAGTAAAAGTTGAGGGTCTGTTTCTTTTGTAATCTTACTTATATCTTTTCCATAAGCGGCGCCGAGCGAAAATACTTGGAAACCGCCAGAGTCGGTCATCATAGGTCCTTGCCAATTCATAAAAGAATGCAAACCGCCAGCGCGGGCAACTATTTCATCTCCCGGCTGGAGAAAAAGATGATAAGTATTTGCAAGCACGACTTGCGCCCCAACACCCGTGAGCATTTCTGGAGTCATTGCTTTTACCGTCGCTTTTGTTCCCACAGCAGCAAACGCAGGCGTTTCAATAGTGCCGTGCGGAGTTTCTAGAAGCCCCGCTCTTCCGAGAGTGCCGTCTAGTTTTTTTTGAATTGTAAAAGTTATTGGGTTGCTCAACTTATTTTACTCCCAAAAGCTCAACATCAAATACAAGTGTCGCGTTTTCAGGAATTATTACTGTGCCGTCTGGAGCTTTTATTCCATCTGGACCATAAGCCATATCTGGAGCAATGATGAGCCGTCGTTTTCCACCCACTTTCATTCCTTCAATTCCTTTATCCCAACCTTTTATCACCATTCCTGCTCCAAGTGTAAATGTAAAAGGTGCTCTTCCCACAGAACTGTCAAACACCGTGCCGTCTTGAAGCATTCCTGTATAATTTGCAGTGATTGATTTTCCATTTACCGCCATTTCTCCTTCGCCCGCCAAAGTATCTTGCACAACCAAAGAATTATTTACTCCTGCACCATTTGTGTTTTCGTCTGTCATTATATTTTTATTATTATTTAACTTATCGCTAGGACTCTTATTAAATGAAAACATGGACATACTACTTGAAGCAAAAAACCAACTAACAATAACTATCGTAAGCACAACTCCCACCCATTGATTTAAAGAAAGTTTCTTCATTGTGATATAATAAATAATAAATAGTAACAATATTAGTATAATATTTAGTAAACTATATGTAAACATGAAAGACACATCTCATTTTTCCAAAAAAACACTTCCAGAAAAGCCAATGGCCTTGAGGGATCTGGCAGAATTGGGCGCAGAAAGAGTTGCTCGTATCTCTCAGGAACTAACCTCAGGTTTTAATTTCCTTACAAAATACGATAGATCAGTAACTTTTTTTGGTTCAGCGCGTTTTGCTGAAGGACATCCTTATTATGAAAAAGCACGAGGATTGGCGGGAAAAATAGTCCGCGAGCTGGGATATTCTGTACTCACTGGTGGCGGTCCAGGAATAATGGGTGCTGCAAATCAAGGGGCGTTTGAAGCTGGTGGAAACTCTTTAGGAATCACCATCAAATTACCAGCCGAACAAAAAACAAATATTTTTTTGACTGATCATTTGGGTTTATATTACTTCTTTACAAGAAAAGTGTGCTTGTCTTTTTCAGCCGAAGCTTTCGTTTTTTTTCCGGGCGGGTTTGGAACCCTTGATGAATTTTTTGAGATTATTACACTCGTGCAGACAAAAAAAATAAAAAATGTGCCTATTATTTTGGTCGGCGTTGAATACTGGAAGGGGCTAGAGGAGTTTATTATTCGTCATCTTCTAGATATTGGAACCGTGGATAATTCTGACTTAAATCTATATATAATGTCAGATGATGAAAATGAGATTTTAGAAATTATAAAAAACGCGCCGATAAGAAACGAAGACTAATAGCGCGAAAAAATATGGAAGAAAACTTAGCAAAAAAGAAATGTAAGCCATGCGAGGATAAGGCAGGCGCGCTCGCTCACGGCGAACTCACAGATTTAAAAGAAAAAATAAATCAGTGGAACTTGGTTGAGGATACACATCTAGAAAAGACTTTAAAATTTAAAGATTTTAGCGAGGCTTTGGTTTTTGTAAACAAAGTTGGAGAAATTGCAGAAAAAGAAAATCATCATCCAGATATAAAAATCCACAGTTGGAATAAAGTGACTTTAACTCTTTCAACACATTCTATCGGCGGACTTTCTGAAAACGATTTTATTCTTGCCAGCAAAATTGATGAACTAAACAGAGTAGACTAATTACGCCATTTAATCTGATATAATATATTTATGATATATGACATTGATGTTGCGATAATAAATTTTCTTCGAAAAATAGCGATACCTGTGAGTCGCTTTGCGATTTTTGTGATATTTTTTTGGTTTGGTTTACTAAAAGTTATTGGCTTTAGTCCAGCCGAGGGTTTGGTGGAAAATTTATTGCAAACAACAATGCCTTTCATAGAGCCTGCAACGTTTATGATCTATTTTGGACTTTTTGAAATGCTTATTGGAGTAATGTTTATTGTAAAAGGCCTTGAACGCGAAGTAATTCCCCTACTCGCTTTGCATATGTTTACAACTTTTATGCCTTTATTTCTTCTGCCCTCTATCATGTGGACTCAAGCTTTTGTGCCGACACTTGAAGGTCAATATATAATTAAAAACCTAGTGATTATTGCGACAGCAATAGGTATCGCGGCGCATTTGCGTCCGATGAAACAGAGAATTAATTAAAAACAGGAAAATTATTTAATAAAGCTAAGCTTTCGTAATATCTCTAGGAGAAAACATATTCACTGTCCAATCAATAATAATTTTTATTCTGTTTGTCCAAGAAGCAAAATTGGCAAGGTAAACTGTACGCCACAACCACCACGCAAACACTCCGCTCCAAGTAATTCCGGCTATTTCCCCCACAGCCTTCCATGAGCCGAGCGAAACAAGACTTCCTTTAGATATATATCTAAATTTACTAAGTTTTTTCTCGTATATAGACGCTGAAATATTTTTTCCTGTGGCTTTTCCTTGTCTTGCTGCGACCTGTGCGAGCATTGGCAGTGACTTTCCGTCTTTTGTTATAAAAGCTGAAATGTCACCTAGTGCAAAAACGTGTTTAAAATTTTTAACGCGTAAAAATTCATCTGTAATGATTCTACCCGCTTTATCTTTTTCAACTTCTGGTAAAATTTCTATTGGAATCGGTTTTACTCCAGCAACCCACACAGTATTGAAAACATCTACACTTGAACCGTCGGTAAAAGTGATTTTTTCTTTTGAAACATTTGTGACCATTTTATCCAAAAGTACTTTTATCCCTTTTTCGCGTAAAACTTTTAAAGATTCCTGCCTGATACCCGAGCTAAACATCGACAAAAGTTCTTTTCCACTGTTTATAAGATAAAGTGAAACGTCCCCCGCACAAATGTGCCCTTTATAATATTTTCTAAAAGTATCAAAAAAGAAATCAGCCATTTCAGCAGCAAGCTCCACTCCAGTCGGACCTCCACCAATAATAGCAAAACTAAGCATCTTTTTACGTTCTTCTTCAAATGGAACAGTAGACGCTTCTTCAAAAAGTGAAATAAAATGATTGCGGAGTTTTATTGCATCAGCTAAATCTTTTAGAACAAAAGAGTTTTCTTGTGCACCAGCGACATCGCAAAAATTGGTCGTCGCGCCAAGCCCAATAACAAGATAATCAAACTCCACTCGCCCTTTATCTGTAAAAACTATTTTTTTTTCTAAATCTACTTTTCCTACTTCAGCAACTATTAAATCAGCAGGAGTTTTGTAAATAATGTTTCGCACAGATTCCACCACATGTCGCGGACCGAGGCCCCCAGTCGCCACCTCATGGAGCATTGGCGTAAAAAGAAAATAGTTGGTTTTGTTTATAAAAATAATTTCCACGTCTTTCTCGTGAACTCTTTTAATAAGTGAGAGGTAAGTGTTGATACCAGCAAAACCCGCACCCAAAATAACTATTCTCTGTTTCTTCTTCATAATATAGTTTATTGTAACAGAAATTTAAGAACGCGGAAGTTTGTGGGATCTATTTCTACTTGTAAGTCTGTCTCGGCGTTTTGAAAGGTAGTGCTTGTGTAAAGAGTAATTGTTTCGCTAAAATGTATGATGTCTTTTATAAAACACTCACTCTGAGATAAGCTGTTTCCATCATGCATCGTAATTGTTTCATTGCCTTCATAATTTACGTTTTCAGATATTTTTAGGCGGGCAATTTCCGTGCATGAAAAAGCAAATCTTTCACTTATTGTTTTTCTTTCGTGATCAAGTATTGCTAATCTTGCATAAAACCCAGCTTTACTTTGATCCAACAGACTCATCATAAGCGTCATGGAAATAATAACCGAAGAAACGATTGTTATGTATCCTTTTTGCTTTTTTTCGTTGCGACTATTTGTGTTTTTTTGTAGTAATTTTATTTTAACCATATTATTTTTTTAAACTTCATATTATTAATTAAAAAACTAAAATAAATACTGTGCATAGCATTTTTCTCTATTACCCGTGTAAACTCTAGATTTTCTACAACCACATCAATAGTTGTAAGTGCCTGTGGTATTGATGTGTTTTTATCTGTCACAAGCCAAAGACGACTGTTTTTTAAATAAATTTCAAAATTTAAAATGTCGTCTTGAGAAAGATCTTGTGTAAGCGGTGCCATTTTTTGTAAGACAAAATTTCCCTCCACTAGTGCATTTACATATTTGAAAAACCATTTGTTTCCATCTATTAGCTGAAATGTTGAAACCATAACTCCCGTTAGAAGAAGTGATGAAAGCCCGATATAAATAATTACCTCTATTAGGGTGAAGCCTTGCGCCCGCGCGTACGCGCGGGCGCCCCCTTTCTTTTTTATATTTTTCATATATTTTCTTGAAGAGATTTTATTTCATAAATTTTATTATCCAACAACACATCCGAAGAACTGACACCATAAATAACTCCATCTTTTATATCCAGTGCCGACAATTTATGTGCAAATATTGCGGTAGAGATTTTTTTAATATTTTCTGGAGCAGAAGTGTCTAGAACGAAAAAACCTTTTGTAGAATCAGTGGTCGCGAGAAAAGCAATATTACTACTTACTATTATTTCACTAACACTTGATGCGGTGCCTGTAAGTGCTAAAAAACTCGTACCTAAAAGCGCAGGTGATGATGGCACAAAAACATCAATCATATAAAACTCCGGATTTGTCACCGTTCCCCTTTTTCGTCCGAGATAAATAGTGTTTCCTAGCAAATAAATACTAGTCGCATCTTTGTCATTTGGTGAGCTTGTGCCCGCATTAAATGAACCCATTTCAAATATTGCAAGAGGGTTTTTTACATCCAACACGATGAGCTCCTTGCTGTTGGCGGAAGTTGCGAGATATGCAATATCATCACGGACAGCAATGCTGTTTATATTGTGAGTAATTTCTAAAAAACCAATTTCAATAGGATTTGCAGGAGATGCGACATCAAAAATATGAAACTCTGGTCCTGCTGTTTCTTTTGTTCCAATATAAACTTTTGAATCAAAATATTTAATACTTCTGCCTTGCGGATAAGAGCCTTCTGAATTTACGAGCACCAAGCTTCTCTTTGCGATTAACGCCGGATTTGCTGTGTCACGCACATCAATCACCACAAACTGACTCGTAGTGGCGTTTATAACAGCAAAAACATAACCGTCCGCAAAATCAAAAGCAAAAATTCCTGCACCAACATCCAGCTCGGATATTTTTAAATTTGGTGTTTTTAAATCAAATATTGCAAGGTCGGAGTGTGTAATAATAGAACCGTCCGCAACATTCACAGTATCAAGAATATCAGCTGAAATAAAAACTGTATCATCTACAACATCAGTGTCGGTGACATTTTTAAGTTCGGCAGAAAGTGAACTGTTTTCATAATTTATCCAATCTTGTGAAAAAAGTTCTTTGCCACTACACGCTTCGCCACTTTTTTTAACAAAAGCTGGATAAGAAAAAACTTGAGAAAAAAATGTGAAGCGTGGTGTGTTTTCCTGTAACCACTTTTCATTGACTGACATCTTTTTTATACACGGCGTAATATCAAGGACTTTAATTTTCTCATCGTAAAAATCATCTATTTTATTTTCGGCATTAATGATCTGATTAAAATTTATTGACGTCTGGGCTTCGTTATCATTTTCCGAAGACATTATGAAAGTTTTTTCAAATACTTCTTCTGCACGCAATATTGAACCTAAATATAATTCACCATCTAACACCAGCGATTGTGCACCAAAAGAAACACTCGCCGCCGCAGACAGTGCTAAAGTCACAATTGCAAAAGCAATAAGTATTTCAAGTGTAGAAAATCCACGCAAAAACTTTGCTCTACTTTTTAATGTTTTGAGTAATTTCATATATCGGAGTAATCACAGAAATAGCGACAAATCCCACAATCACACCCATTACAACCATCAATATCGGCTCAAGCGAGCTTCCGAGTTTTTTAATAATTTCATCAATCTCCCGCTCAAAATATTCTGAAATGTAAGTGGATACTTCTACGAGATTACCTGAAGATTCACCCACAGAGAGCATTTGGCTCACCATAAGTGGAAAAAGTACGGGTTTTGTCGCAAGAAAACGTGACATAGGCATTCCTTTTGTGACAAACTCTGAAAGTATTAAATATTCTTTTTTATAAACAGCACCCATACAACTAAAAGAAATATTTTGTAATGCGTCTTTAAGTGGCACATTACTTTTTAATAAAAGTCCGAGTGTTCTAAATGTTTGCGTAACTTCATAATATTGCAACATTGTTCCAAATAGTGGGATTTTTAGACAAAATAATTCAAATTGTATTCTAAACTTCTTATATTTTTTAAAACAGAAAATTGTCGCGAAAATCATAATTATAAACATTATCGCTAGATAGATTCCATACTCCACAAGCACTTTATGAAATCCTAAAAGAATTCTTGTACTAAGCGGTAGTTTTGCATTTAAGCTAGAAAAAATCGGTGTGATTTTTGGTAGTATATATAGAGTAATCATTCCAGTTACGCCAATTGTAGCCACTCCAATACAAAGCGGATAAAATAATGCACCAATTATTTTTTGCCAAAGTAACTGTCTTTTTTTAAGTTCAATTGAGACATGTTGTAGATTTGCACAAAGTGTCCCAGTCATTTCTCCAGTTTTGATAATTTGCACAGCGAGATTGTTAAATTTTGGGCTAGAGTGCATCAAACTCGTAGAAAGAAAATTCCCTTTTAAAACATCTGAAATAATATTGCGAAGCATTTTTTTCTCTTTTTCTTTCCGTGATTGAGCGAGAAGCATTTCTAAACTTTGAGTGAGTGAAATCTCTGCGCCAACTAAAAAAGAAAGACGTGAAGTAAAATATGCTTGTTCGCGAAGCGAAAGCTGAGTGCCAAAAAAACCAAATCCACCTAGCTTACGAAAGATTTTTTTCATATCAAATATTTTTTTAATCATGAAGACATCTAAAAATTTCTTCTATGGTAGTCAGACCCATCTCTACTTTCCGTAAACCATCTACGACAAGTGACACCATTCCATTATTCATCGCGATATTTTTTATTTGCACCGCAGACAGACGAGCCACTATCGCATCACGAATAAGATCATCAACAACGAGTATTTCGTTTACCACAACCCTACCGTTATAACCACTATGCGCACAATTTTCGCAACCAATTCCATAAAAAGCATTTTGTAAATCGTGACCGTAAAGATTGTGCAGTGTTTCTTTTTCTGCCATAGACATTGGACGCGCCACCTTACAATGCACGCAAATTTTCCTAACCAAACGTTGGGCAATCACAAGACGTAAAGTAGACGCGACTAAAAACGGCTCTATTCCCATATCAAGAAAACGTGGAATAGCAGTAGCACAATCCACGGTGTGTAAAGTAGAAAGCAACAAGTGCCCAGTTAAAGCCGTGTTGATTGCAATCTGAGCGGTTTCATTGTCGCGAATTTCTCCCACCATTATAATGTCTGGATCTTGTCGTAAAATAGAACGTAGCCCATTTGCAAAAGTGAGACCGACACGTGGCTGTGTTTGAATTTGTTTTATCCCAGCGAGAGCGTATTCAATAGGATCTTCAATAGTGATTATTGAATTTTCTTTTCGGTTTAATAGTCTGACGAGTGTATATAGAGTCGTCGTTTTCCCCGAACCTGTCGGACCCGTCATTAGTATCATTCCGTTTTGTCTTTTTATTTCGCGCAAAATATTTTCTTCATCACTCGCCAAAAAACCTAGACCAGAAAGTGTATTGTCCCCTAAAGTATTTTTGAGTAAACGCAAAACAACACTTTCTCCATAATGTGTCGACACAAAAGAAATCCGCACATCAAAAGACGTGTTTTCTAAAGAATAACGAAAACGTCCGTCTTGTGGAGTTTTTTGCTCATCGGTGCGTAGATTTGAAATAATTTTTAAACGCAAGACAACCTTAGAAAAAATGTTATGAGAAAAAGTAGATATGTCACACAACATTCCATCAACACGAAAACGAATTCTTATTGACTCTTCGCTTGGGTGTAAATGAATATCTGAAGCACGCAAAAAAAACGCATCTTCTAAAATTGCATTTACAAAATCAATAACAAAAATGTCTGGAGCACGAGCGAGCTCACTGGTAATTTTTAGCTCGCGTGCAATTTTTAAATTTTTCACAAACACTCAGATGAGTGTCACAAAGTAGTACAGTTTACTAATTATATATTCCCGCGAGTTTTTGTGCAATAATCATTCATCACGATTCCCGCAGCGACGGCTACATTGAGTGAACGCACACTCCCAAACTGAGAAATCTCCACGACATGATGACATTTATTTAAAATTTCTTTAGAAATTCCACCACTCTCTTGACCAAAAATTATTAAAGTCTTTTGTGCAGGATTCCATTTAAAATCTGTAAGTGGGACAGCACCTGTGTTATTTTCCACCGCAACTACAACATCATATTCTGCAAAAATAGTATCTATATCTTCTGTAAATTTAATGTGTCTGAAATATTCATAAAATTCTGAGCCTACGCTTGCTCTGCGGTCAAAAGTTTTGTGTCCATATAAAATTATTTCACTTGCACCAAATGCGTTTGCACTACGCACGATGTTTCCTGCGTTATTGTCATACAAAAGATTCATAATAAGCACGCCATAATTTAACTTTTGCTCGGCAAGATATTTTTTCACTTCTTCGTCAGTAAGCCATTTTAAATAATCCGCACGGTTGCGTGGTTTGTTTTGATCATAAGAAAGCGTCTTTGATTTAAATTCAAAAGAGCCAAGTTTTTTAGGATTTTCTTTTTTCATAATTAAAAACTAAATTAGAAAAAATCAAAGTTCAGTTTTTACTTCAACATTGTGCTGACTGAAAATTATTTTTCTTACATGCTCTGGGTTTCTGACAGCTTTCATAGAAAATTCACTGCTATCTTCCGCAGCTGTTTGCACTCTTATATCACCAAAATGAAACATTGTCGCAATCACACCACTCACTTCAATACTTATGTCTTGAATTTTATCAAAACGAAGATTTGAAACCTCTCTACGAAAAATAGCTTTTTGTTCTACGTCAATAATTCTTTTTTGCGTCACATACCAAACGTCTAAAAAATATTTGGTCCACTCAATAAAGAAAAAAATCCACAAAAACAAAAGCCATACATAATAAAAAAATTTTAATAAAAATTCGTACTCCGTAAAAATACCCTGAATTGGCAAAAAATTGTATTTAAAAACAACAAACCTAATTACAATCGGAATAATAACTCCAAGTGCCGTGATAAAGACTATACCTAAAAGTACAAACCAGTGTTTGCGCACTTCTAAAATTACTGATTCTCCGTGTTCTAAATCTAGATTAAGCATGGTTTATAAAAGCTATAATTGAAGAATAAGCGAGCGAAACAATTTCAACTGACACAACAAGGTAAACTATTTCTGCGAGTATTACTTTTGGATTATTCCGTCCGTATCTTTCCCAATGGAAAATAAGGACGGAGGAAAAGACGGCAAAAAGCACGCAAACAAAGACAAAAACCCACCATATTGTACCACGGTTGACATGTGCGAGTATTACTGGCAAAAAATCTAAACCGATAGGATTGTTCATCTTGGTGTTATTATACCAACTTTTATCGCCTGAAACAAACCTATCGCGTCGACTATGCACGACGTATGGATTGACTCTTTTAAATTTTCCTGCTTTACTAGACATTCAACTTAAATTTTAACCTTATAAACAAATGGAAATCCGAAATATCGCAATCATCGCCCACGTGGATCATGGCAAAACGACGCTCACAGACGCTTTAATGAAGCAAGCAGGTGTCGCTGAGGAAGGAGCTACTATGGACTCAAACGCGCTAGAGCTAGAACGCGGTATTACTATTTATGCAAAAAATACATCCATTTTTTATAAAGATACAAAAATCAACATTGTGGATACACCAGGTCATAGCGACTTCGGCTCAGAAGTAGAGCGTGTGCTTCGTTCTATAGATACAGTACTTCTCGTGGTGGACGCGCAAGAAGGTCCAATGCCTCAGACACGTTTTGTACTTAAAAAATCCCTAGAACTAGGACTAAAACCGATAGTTGTTATAAACAAAATAGACAAACCTGCGTCTAGATGTAAAGAAGTAGCCGACGAAGTGCTTGAATTATTTTTTGACCTCGGTGCAAATGACGAGCAAATGAATTTCACTATCTTGTATGCAATCGGTCGCGAAGGTATAGCAAAAATGAAAATTGAAGATGAATCAAAAGATTTAACTCCCCTTCTTGAAACTATTTTGCGTGAGGTGCCTCCAGCAAAAAACGACACGAGTGCGCCACTCCGCATGCAAACTTTTAACCTCGGTTATGACAATTTTCTAGGACGTCTTGCTGTGTGCCGTGTGTATGAAGGAAAAGTAAAAGTGGGCGACCCGCTCATCGTAAAACGTGTAGACGGCACAAGTTATACTGGGAAACTTATTAAAATTTTTACATTTGAGGGCGTGTCAAAAAAAGAAATTACAGAGGCTGTCGCTGGCGACATTGTGATGATTGCTGGGTTGCCTCAGATTTATATCGGCGAAACTATTTGCGTTTCCGTAGAACAAGAAGCACTGCCCGCGATTAAAATTGACGAGCCGACAATTTCTCTAAACTTTTTTGTAAATGATTCGCCGTTTGCTGGACGTGAAGGAAAATTTGTAACAGGTCGCCAAATTCGTGAACGTCTTGAAAAAGAACTAGAAATAAACGTCGGACTGAAAATAAATTTTGATAAAGGCGACAAGTTTGAAGTATATGGACGAGGAGAGCTCCATATTGCTATTTTGCTAGAAAATATGCGACGCGAAGGTTTTGAACTCCAAGTGTCTCAACCAAACGTAATTTTGAAAGAAGTTGGTGGTGAGACTCTTGAACCTTTTGAAGAAGTAATTGTAGATGTGCCTGCGGAATCTTCTGGTGCTGTTATCGCACGACTCGGCGAGCGAAAAGGTATTATTACAAATATGAAAGATGCGCACGGACATCAGAGAATAGTTTTTGAAATACCTACACGCGGACTGCTCGGTTATCGCGGACAATTTGTGATTGATACAAAAGGTGAAGGAATTATTTCTAGCAGATTTACAGAATTTAAACCGCACGTTGGAGAAATAAAAAAACAAGCTTATGGTTCTATGGTTTCAATGACTGGTGGAAAGGCGCTTGCGTTTTCACTTTGGAATTTACAAGAACGTGGCGTGCTTTATATAGCGCCTACTGTAGAAGTATATGAAGGAATGATTATCGGAAATGTTACAAAGGGCGACACGATGTTTGTAAATCCTACAAAAGGCAAACAGCTCACAAATATGCGCGCGTCTGGCTCTGACGAAGGAATTTTCCTTGTTCCACCTTTTAAACTTACAATAGAACGCGCGATGGAAATAATGGCAGAAGATGATTTTATTGAAATTACTCCGGGAAGCGTGCGACTCCGAAAAAAAGATTGGAAGGAGAAATAGAAACTACGCAAAATAGCTTTTGTTGTACGGGCTATCGTAGCGAGTCCCCAACTTTATATTCCCCAACTCTAGTCCGCAATATGCGAAATGCAATCGCGCCTACGCCAAGCTCTTTCCCAAATGAATCTGCGAGACCTCGCATATATGCACCGCTTGTGACTGTAGCGTGAAATGTAGACAAATAAAATTTCGCCGATTGATTTTGTGTAGAATGTTTTGTGAAATTTGCAAAAAAAACATTCCATCCAGACGCGATTTCTTCTTGCCGAAAATCTCCTTTAACCGAAAAAATATTTTCCAAAATTTTCTTTTTTAAATCGCCCGCGGAAATTTCCGACTGCGAAACCAGAGAAATTTCCTTTATCTCTATTTCCTTTTCAGGAATTTCAATCTGATCTATTTTTCCATCACGAGCCCATTCAAAAAGTGGACGACCTTTTACAGGTTGCGACGAATACGGCGGATATTTTTGCTTTATTTTGCCTTTATATCTTTCTAATAATTTCTTTATTTTTTCTTTATCTGGCTCGGCAATCACCTCACCACTCGCTGTAATTTTTCCTAGCACATCATAAGTATCAGTCTCCACACCCCAAAGCACGTCAAACTCATATTCTTTTTCTAAACCTAGATATTTCTCGCGGTTTTTATTTTCCTCACCGACAAGCACGAGCATTACACCCTCCGCCACAGGGTCTAAACGCCCAGCGTAGCTCAGTGTAGCGTCTTTATACTCCAAAGACTCACTACGCAGTCTTTCAATGCGTCCTAGTGGAGTTTCGCCTATTTTTTTATATAAATTTAAAATTCCGTCCATATACATATCCTATATTAAAAGTAGCGGAAAATCTCAATTTTAGCTACAATTTAACCTATGAAAAAGATTTCCACAGAATCATACAAAGGTGTGCGCGACTTTTATCCAGAAGACATGTCCGTGCAAAACTACATATTTGAAAAAATGCACGAGACCGCAAAAAGTTTTGGTTATAGTGAATACAGTGCATCTATTTTAGAACCAACCGAGCTTTATCATGCAAAATCTGGAGAGGAGCTTGTGAGCGAGCAAACATATTCTTTTAAAGACCGTGGTGACCGCGATGTCACTTTGCGTCCAGAAATGACTCCTACTCTTGCGAGAATGGTGGCTGCTAAAAAGCGCGAGCTTTCATTTCCTTTACGTTGGTATTCTATTCCCAATATTTTTCGATATGAACAACCTCAACGTGGACGACTTCGTGAACATTGGCAACTCAACGTAGATATTTTTGGTGTGGAAAATAATGAATCTGAAAAAGAGATGATTTCCGTTGCACACAGATTGCTTAAAAATTTTGGCGCAAAAAACGACGATTTTATAATAAAAATAAACGATCGTAGAATAATGAATGCTTTGTATCAAAAATTTGAGCTTACCGCAGAAGACGCTGAACACGTTTCAAAAGCACTTGATAAAAAAAGTAAAAATCCATTTGAGGTTTTCAAAAGTGCACTCAGCGGGATTTTTAAAAAAGATGCTCATCTAGAAGAATTTTTGGAAGCGATTGAATCAAATCAAAAACTTATAAAAACTCTCGGGGAAGACAATTCACTCGTGAAAAATCTAATGGAACTCATAGACGGTCTCGCGTCTGTCGGTGTTACAAATGTACTTTTTGATCCGACGATTGTGCGAGGATTGGATTATTACACTGGAATTGTATTTGAAATATTTGACACAGACCCAAAAAACAAACGTGCACTTTTTGGTGGTGGACGATATGACGACCTTCTTTCTATTTTTGGAAATGAAAAAGTCTCTGCGGTGGGTTTTGGTGCGGGAGATGTCACAATAAAAGATTTCCTTGAAACTCACGCACTTTTGCCAGTTTATACATCTACAACCAATCTTTATCTTGGGGTTATTGACGATGCTTTTTCTACGGCGCAGACTTTTGCCAATTCTCTGCGCACTATCGGTGTAAACGTAGCGGTAGATTACACAGGCAAAAGCGTCGGTGACCAAATAAAAAAAGCGACAAACGACCACATTCCTTTTATCGCAATTATCGGAAAGAAAGAAGTGGAAAGTAAAAAGTTGAAAATAAAAAATCTTGCTACCCGCGAGGAAGTTGAGTTTGGTTTTGAAGGAATAGAAAAAATAGCCAAGATTATTTTGTAAGTATCCAAAAACCGTTAAATATATTTGTATGAGAAAAATTGTATTTGATATTGAAACAAGTAATATTTTTTCAGACGTTGGTAAAAACGACCCGACACTTTTGGATATTTCTGTTGTGGGTATTTACGATTCTGAAACAGACTCTTATACTACTTTTGAACAAAAAGAACTCGGCAAGCTTTGGCCGATTTTAGAAAAAACAGATTTACTCATCGGTTTTAATTCCGAGCATTTTGACTTACCTCTTTTAAATAAATATTACCAAGGCGATCTCGGGAAAATCCGCCACGTAGACATTTTAAAAGAAATCAGAAACTCTTTTGGACGAAGAATGAAACTGGATCAGATAGCCGAGGGCACACTCGGCGTCAGAAAATCGGGACACGGACTGGAAGCCACGGTGTGGTGGGCAAAAGGCGAATATGAAAAAGTAAAAAAATACTGTCTGGACGATGTAAAAATCACAAAAGACATTTACGAATACGCCCTAAAAAACAACGCGCTAAAATTTAAAGAAGGAAACACTATTATAGATATAAAATTAGACACTTCCAACTGGGAGAAAAAAGACGGCGGTGATGCGATGACGTTTACGTTGCCGTTTTAGATTATACAAAATTTAAAGAAACAATAACACAACCACCGCAAGCAAAACCCTATAAACAATAAATACATTAAGCGTGTGATTTCGTAAATATTTAATTAAAAAATGAATAGAGGCGAGACCGACGACAAACGCTGCGAGTGAGCCGACAATAAGCGAAGCATCTATTGAGCCAGTTGAGCCGAGATCAAAAAGTTTTTTTAAACCAGAGCCTAAAAGAATCGGCACTGACAGTAGGAAGCTAAAACGCACTACTTCTTCCCTTTTCATACCTGTAAGTAGACCACCAGAAATAGTGCTACCTGAGCGTGACATTCCTGGAATTAAGGCGAGCATCTGAAAACAGCCTACTAAAAATCCCCGTGTCACAGAAAGCTCTTTCGGAAAATCCTGTTTTTTTGCGCCATATTTTTCTGCAATAAAAAATAAAACACTTCCCGCAATAAGCGCCCAAGCGACAGTGTGAGCGTTTCTAAAAACAGAGTCTATTTTTTGCTCAAAAATAAATCCTAAAATAACTGCGGGTATTGTGCCGACCACAATCGCCCAAATTAAAATTTTATTTTTTACATCACGCACACGCACGATAGTGATCAAGTCTTTCCAAAAATAAACAATGACAGCAAGAGTCGTTGCGAGCTGAAGCACTGCATCAAAAGAAAGCGAACCCACTGTTTTAAAACCTAAAACTTCTCTGATCAAAACAAGGTGTCCAGACGAGGATATAGGTAAAAACTCAGTGATTCCTTGTATTGCACCTAAAATAATCGCTTGTATCATAGTGTTAATTATATGATATAATAAAAATAATTAACAATAAAATGTAATAATATGGAGAAAAGTTTACTTACAATTCCGCTTGCAATAATCATCGCTGGAGCTATCATTGCTGGAGCTTTAGTTTATAGTAATAAAAATAAAAGTGTTGCGACAATCACAGACCTAACACCAAAAAAAGAAGCTGTCGATATAAAAATAAGGCCTATTGATATGTCTGACCACATCCTTGGAAATCCAGACTCAAAGGTTTTACTAGTGGAATATTCAGACACACAGTGTCCTTTTTGTAAAACTTTCCATGTAACTTTAAACAAACTTGCTTCAGAATATGGAAAAGATGGAAATTTTACTTGGGTTTATCGACATTTTCCTTTAGATGCACTTCATAAAAAAGCTAGGAATGAAGCAGGGGCTCTGGAATGTGCAGCTGACCTTGGTGGCAATAGTAAGTTTTGGGAATATACAAATAAACTTTACGAAACTACAAAATCAAATGATAATCTTGACCCAGCGGAACTTCCAAAAATCGCCGCTGCAGTAGGATTGGATGTAAAAGCTTTCAACACCTGTTTAGCTAGTGGTAAATTTGCAGGAGCGGTAGACGAGGACGCAAAAGAAGCACAAAAAAATGGCGGAACTGGAACACCTTATAGTATGTTTGTTTTAAAATCAGATCCAAGTAAAGAGCTGAGAGATTTTTTAGAGTCTAATAATGCTCAAATAATGAAATCCTATCCGGGCTCCGATGATTTTATAGGAATATCAAAAGATAATAGGAAAATATTTGTGAGTGGTGCAATGCCTTACGAAATGATGAAAGCGATCGTGGATTTGATTTTGAAATAATAGACACTGGTCGCACACTCGCGGAAAAATAAAAAATCCCCCCGACCCTGCCAAATGAAAATAAATTTGGCGAAGGGTCAGAGGGATAAAGAGCCAAAGGCTCAAACTAATTTGCAAGTGTCAGTTGCGGGACAACAACACGATGACGAAATCCGGCGCACCAGATATGACCAAAACCCAATTTGTGGGCGGAGACCCTAAGACGGCTGTAGCCGTCGAAGAAGACAGACGCAACGAAGTATTCGCCTCTAACCTTGTAAAGGAAGAAAGTTGCGTCTCCGTCTGTACGGAGCCACTTTCTCTGGTGTCGCGCAAACTCTATGATCTGACTCTGTTCCAAGCACAGGCTATCAAGGTTAGAACGAGCGCCAGTGAAAATCTGATAAAAGTTTCCATCCCTGACCAGTTCATAAACCTCGATGTTCGTAGGACCACTTGGCTTGCTTTTGATATCACTTCCATAACTAAGGAAGTGATAGTCGATATAACTAGTGAAGACATCTTTCGCTTCTGCGATAGCACTCTTCCCGTCTGTCGAGCGGAGCAGAAATCGTAGCAACGATAGACGCGTGCTCTGAAAACACAACTTATTTATTTTTTTGTTGCCTAGTAATTCCTCAAACGATCAATATTCTCATGCTGTCGTATCTTTTCATGCGCCTTTGCTTCAATCTGCCTAATACGCTCACGAGTCACCCCAAACTCTTTTCCTACTTCTTCAAGAGTATGAGTAATACCGTCTACAAGTCCGTGTCGCATTTCCAATATCCTACGCTCTTTTGGAGGAAGGTCATTTAAAATTTCTTTTACTTGATCAGAAATTATTCGTCGTGAAGAATCTTGGTCGGGCGAAAGTATCTTGTCATCAGGAATAAAATCCCCGAGAGTTGATTTACCGTCGTCACCATCGTCGCCGACAGGACTTTCAAGAGATACAGTACTCTGATCAATCTTCTCAATATTATAAATTTTGTCCACGTCCAAATTCATTTCCATCGCAACTTCTTCTGGTAAAGGATCTCGTCCTAGGTCTTGAGAAAGTCGGCGCACCACTTGCTTGTATTTTGCAATCGTTTCCACCATGTGCACTGGCACACGAATAGTACGCGACTGATCAGCGAGTGCGCGAGTAATAGCTTGACGAATCCACCAAGTGGCATAAGTAGAAAACTTATATCCTTTTGTCCAATCAAATTTATCTACAGCTTTAAATAATCCGAGATTTCCTTCCTGAATTAAATCAAGAAGTGTCAAGTCTGGACTTCTTCCAACATATTTTTTGGCAATTGAAACTACAAGGCGTAGGTTGGACCGAGCGAGCAGATTTTTCGCTTCGTCATCTCCTTTCTCAATTCTCTTTGCGAGTTCTTTTTCTGTCGCACCAGAAATGAGAGGATATTGACCTATTTCTTTTAAATACATTTGGATAGAATCGTATGGAGAACCCTCACCTTTATTGTAAGTATATTTTTTAACTGCAGGATCATCAGCGGGGTCTTTTGAATCAAGAAGTCCTCCTCCCTCAAGAATATCTATTCCTGCTACAGAAAGCTGAGAATATAGCTCTTCTAAAAAAAGAATATTATCTTCAATAGTTGGAAATTCCTTTAGAATTTCATCATAAGTAATGAAACCTCGCTCTTTACCTTTAGCGAGAAGTTGTTTTACGCCATGGTCAGATTTTTGAGATTTTTTTGCTGATACTCTAGATTTGGGTTTTTTTGCGGTGGCAGATTTTTTGGTTTTTGCTGAAGCCGACTTTTTGCCAGACATAGTTTTTTTCACTTTTTTCACAGCTTGCTTTTTATTTTTTGTTTTTTTATTTTTTTTCATATTTGTATTTTTATTTAAATTATTGTTTTTTTGGTAAAGCTGTTATTTTTTTTGATAATTCTTGGCAAACTTCTAGCAATTTTTTTACCTTTTCTACGTTTTTGTTTTTTTCCGCAACTCCAAGCTCGGTCATCACTTTTGTAAACTCTTCTTTCAAACGTTCTTCTTGCAGATTCATAAAAAGTTCGTCTATTTCTGCTGTGAGTGTTTCGCTGTTGTTATAATACGATTCTATCTCAAAAATCAGCTCGCTTTTTGTGGGTTCAAGCTCGGCGAGTAGTTTTGAGACTGACTCTTCGCCCACTATGTCTTTTAGTTTTTGTAAAAGTTCGGCGGATTTTATGTGAGGACTAGACACACTTTCTTGCCACATTTTTATTCCGAGTATCTTTTTTTCAATTGAATTTTTACGAAAAGATGGATCGGCTTGCCTGGAATTCGAAACCTCTCGTTTAATATCATTATTTTGGGGTAATTTCTCTAGGTCTTCCCAAATTATTGCTTCTTTGATATATATCTTTTTTTTGTTTGCTAAATCATCAGCTAATTTTCTAGTATATGTTGACTGTTCGATTTTAGACCGCACCAATGCAATCCGTGGAAGTATCTTCTCTTTAATCTGTTGTCTAATTTCATTTTCACTCATATTTTGTTCAAACAAACGATCTATACAGAAATAAATGTATTCTCTTGATTCCGTTAATATTTTTTTCCAAATATCTAAATCATTTTTTATAAGCTCTGCAGGATCAGTGCCTTTTGGTAAAATAGCAACTTTTACTTCCATACCTAATGAAATGGCCATCTGTGCACCTTTATCTGCAGCAGATAAACCAGCTGAATCTCCATCAAAAACAATTTTTATATTATTTGAAAGACGTCCCAGCTTACCAAGATGCTCGGCAGTAAAAGCTGTGCCAGAAGAAGCGATAGTGTTGCCAAACCCAGCTTGATGTGCCATTACGAGATCCATTTGCCCCTCTACGAGCACACAGTAATCTTTCCGACGGATATCTACTTTTGCTTTGTGTAAGCCGTAAAGTGTCTGTGATTTGTTGAAAAGAATTGTTTCTGGGGTGTTTAAATATTTTGGTGACTTGCCGTCATCTACAAGAATTCTTCCTGAAAACGCAATCACTTTCCCCGCGACATCAAAGATAGGAAAAACTATTCGTCCGCGAAATACGTCATAATATTCGCCCGGACGTTTGTCGCTTTTTTTGATCAAGCCCACACGTTCAAGCTCTGGTTTTGTAAAACCTTTTCCCAGCAGAAAATCGTGTAGCTCTTGCCACGCATTCGGCGCGTAACCAATTGACCATTCTTTTATACTTTCTTCTGTGAGTCCGCGTCCGAGTAAATAATTTTTTGCATCAGCATTTTCAGAAAATTTTTTCTGAAAAAAGAAAGTTGCCTGCGCAAGCACAGAATACAAACGATCTTTTTCACTTCGCTCGGCGACATTTTCGTGTCCAAGCTCTACTCCAGCACGTAAAGCTAGATTTTTCAAAGCACCACGAAAATCTAGTCCTTCAAACTCCTGAACAAAAGTAAAAATATCGCCTTTTGCACCACAACCAAAACAATAATAAGTGCCTCTATCTGGTGAAATGAAAAACGACGGAGTTTTTTCATTATGAAACGGACACTTTCCCTTAAAATTTCCGCCAGCTTTTTCAAGTTTAATATACGAAGCGACAATGTCGGCGATATCAAGCTTTTCTTTTATTTGATCTACAGAGGATGACATAAATTTTTTCAAACTAGCCAACCCGAAACACGATTATCGCACGGGGTTCGCACTACTCACTCTGTATTTTTTCAATCATCTTTTGCTTTGGACTTCCTACAAAACCTGTTCCAGCAGGAATCAAGCGGCCGATAATAACATTTTCTTTTAGACCAATGAGCTTGTCTGTGTTTCCTCTGATAGCGCCGTTGATAAGTACTTTTGTGGTGTGTTGGAATGAAGCGGCTGAAAGGAAACTCTTTCGTGAAAGTGACACTTCTGTAATACCCATCACGACAGGTTCTGATTTTGCTTCCTCCAAGCCAGCTGTGCGGGCGATTTTATTTTCAGCTGAAAACTCTGAAGCTTCTACCACATCGCCCACAGAAAGTCCCGTGCTTCCTTTTTCTTTTATCTTGCGTCGTCCAAACATTTGTCGCACGATGACTTCAATGTGTTTTCTAGAAACAGCTTCTCCTTGAAGTTCGTAGAGTTTATTAATTTCACGAATGATATAGTTTTCTGCTTTTTCTTTTCCAGCGTATTTGAAGAGCTCGTCTATGTCTGCAGAACCGTCGGTAAACATTTCGCCTTTCACCACCCTGTCGCCTACTTTTACCATAATCATACGCTGAATACTCACTGGGTATTCTATTTCACCCTTTGTTTTTAATTTTGATTTGTCAGAAATTTCAGGAAGCACTACAATCTTTTTGTCTGCGCCAGTGTTTTCTACTTTTACCACAACGCCATCTACATGACTTATGACAGCAGGATTTTTTGGTTTTCGTTTTTCAAAAACTTCTTCCACGCGAGGAAGACCTTGAGTAATATCTCCACCGACAGACGCTGTACCTCCAGCGTGAAATGTACGCATTGTCAGCTGTGTTCCCGGCTCACCGATAGCTTGTGCCGCGACAGTTCCCACTGCTTCACCAAGGTCAATGATTTTATGTTTTCCGAGATCTGCTCCGTAACATTTTACACAAACGCCAGTCGGAGTTTTACAAATAAGTGGTGAACGCACGACAACTTCTTGTATTCCTTCTTTGTCTATAATGAGCGCGTTTTCTTTTGTAAGAAAATCACCTTTTGTGAAAAGCACTTTTCCGCTCGCGTTTACTACGTCTTCAGCGAGGAAACGTCCTTTGCAATTGCGAGAAAGTGGGATTTCAATTCCTGATGCATTATCTTTATTAAGCTTGATGCCTTCTTTGGAACCACAATCTTCTTCGGTAATGATAGCGTCTTGAGCGACATCAAAAAGTCTACGAGTAAGGTACCCTGCTTTTGCAGTGTTGAGCGCTGTGTCAGTAAGACCTTTTCTAGAACCGTGAGTTGTGATGAAATATTCAAGTGGACTTAGACCCTCTTTACTACAAGAAATGATTGGAAATTCAATAGTGTTTCCAGCGGTATTTTGAATAAGACCTTTCATTCCCACCATTTGAGTAATATTACCGACAGAACCTCTCGCTCCAGAATTTATCATATCGTATACAGAACCGTGTTTTTCTAAAGTTCCGGGAATAAGTTTTTCAATTTCATTTTTTGCTCCGTGCCAAATTTCAATATTTTTTCGCAGTCTTTCTTCTTCAGAAATAAAACCAGAATTATATTGATCCACTATTTGATCTGATTTAGCTTTTGCGGCACTTATTACAGCGTTTTTTCCTTCAGGCACAAGCACGTCATCAATTCCCCATGTTACGCCAGAATATGTGGCATACTCAAAACCAAAAGCCTTTATGTTGTCCATAATAGGAGGAATATTTTCAATTCCGTATTTTTCAATGAGATCGTCAATGAGCACGCCCATTTTTTTACGATCAATTTCAGTGTTGATGTAAGGATAATCAGCAGGCAAAACACTGTTGAAAAGTAGGCGACCAATAGATGACTCAAAAATCTTTCCCTCAAATGCTTTGTATTTTATTTCTTCTGTTGGCAATACTTTTATTTTTGCTCTAAAACCAGCACCGTCGTAACTGAAAGCTCGGATAGCACTTGTGGGACTTTCAAAATGTTTTCCTTCACCGTTTTCTCCATCAATAATCTTGGTCATCCAATAACATCCAAGCACAATATCCAGCTTGTCAATAGAAGCAACAAGGTTTCCACTTCCTGGTTTTAGAATATTTTTATCAGAAGCCATTATGTCGCGAGCTTCTGCCTGCGCTTCAATAGAAAGCGGAACGTGCACCGCCATCTGATCGCCGTCAAAGTCGGCGTTGAACGCTGTACATACAAGTGGGTGCACTTTTATCGCGTTTCCTTCAATCAAAATTGGTTTGAAAGCCTGAATACCGAGACGATGCAAAGTAGGGGCACGATTTAGAAGAACATATTTATCTTTTATCACTTCTTCAAGAATAGCCCAGACTTCTGCAATACCGTCTTCAATGAGTCGGCTTGCTCCGCGAATGTTGTATGCGAGTTCGTGCTTTATAAGCTCTGAAATTATAAATGGTTTAAAAAGTTCAAGAGCCATGTGTTTTGGAAGACCGCATTGATTTAGCTTTAATTCAGGACCAACGACGATCACAGAACGTCCAGAATAATCCACACGTTTCCCGAGAAGATTTGCTCGGAAAAGACCTCGCTTGCCTTTTAGATTGTCGGCGAGAGATTTTAGCGGACGACGCTGTGACTGATTTACAGCTGAAGAAGGCGAGTTGCCGTGACGAATAGAATTATCAATCAGAGAATCCACTGCCTCTTGCAAGATTCTTTTCTCGTTTCGCAAAATAACTTCTGGCGCACCGATTTCTTTGAGTTTTTTGAGACGATTGTTTCGGTTGATAACGCGTCTGTAAAGATCGTTTACATCAGATGTAGCATAACGCCCACCATCAAGCGGAACCATCGGCCTTAGCGCTGGTGGAATAACAGGAATACGAGTCATAAACATCCACTCTGGTCGCACGCCAGTTTTTATCATTGAACGCACAAGAGAAAGGCGTTTGTTTAGTTTTTCTATTTCAATAGCGCCCGCCGTTTCGTGACTTTTTACAAGAGCGCTTTCAAGAGCTGGAAGGTCAATACTTTTGAAAATTTTGTAAATTGCCTCCGCACCAATTCCCGCCTCAAAAAGCGTTCCGTATTTTACAGAAAAATTGTGATACTCTACTTCATCAAGCACGCGTCCTTTCTGCACACTTTCAATGTCTTTTTTTGCAGTGACGAGCATTTCTTTTATCGCTTCTTTTGTCTTGTCGTCTTGAACAGATTTTATTTTTGACTTAAATTCAGAATCCAAATCTTTAAGAATGTGAAGTCGCTCTGGTTCAGAAACATTTGTAATGATGTATCCAGCAAAATAAATAACTTTTTCCAAATCTGAAGTAGGAATACCTAAAATCATACTGATACGAGATGGCATACTTCGCAAAAACCAAATGTGTGAAACTGGTGTCGCAAGCTCTATGTGTCCCATTCTTTCACGACGCACGATAGAACGCGTGATTTCTACTCCACATTTTTCACAGACCACTCCTTTGTAACGAATTCCGCGATATTTTCCACAGTAACATTCATAATCCTTATCTGGACCAAAAATCTTTTCATCAAAAAGACCGCTTCGCTCACTACGCTGTGTTCGGTAATTGATAGTTTCTGGTTTTGTAACTTCGCCAAAAGACCACTCTTTTATTTTTTCTGGAGACGCAAGCTTTAAAGTGATCATATCAAAATCTACTTGTGGATAACGCATATTTTTATTTTTTACTGTATATTTTGTATTCATATTTTTGTTTTATTTGGTGGAGTAATTTTATTCGTCTGAGTCTTCTTCTGCTTGCGACCTTTTTGGCACTTTTAGATCAATATCAAGTCCGATTCCACGAAGATTATTAAGAAGCACATTAAATGAAGCTGGCGTATTTGGCTCGCCGATTCTTTCACCTTTTACTATTGCATCAAATGCAGCTGAACGTCCGATAATATCATCAGATTTTATTGTAAGCATTTCTCGTAAAGTATAAGCCGCGCCGTGACCGAGTAGAGCCCACACTTCCATTTCTCCAAATCTCTGTCCTCCACCTTGTGCCTTTCCTCCGAGCGGTTGCTGAGTAATGAGAGAGTAAGGTCCGATAGAACGCATGTGAATTTTGTCTTCTACCATGTGATGGAGTTTCATTATGTACATATAACCCACGGCGATTTCTTGGTTGAAAGCCACACCTGTGCGTCCGTCAAAGAGTTTCATTTTGCCGTTTTCACTAAAGCCTGCTTTTTTCAATTCTTCTTTTACTTCTTTACCAGTCGCGCCTGTAAATGGAGGAATAATAGCTTGGTAGTTGAGAGTATGCGCCGCAAGTCCTAGGTGCAATTCCAAAATCTGTCCGAGATTCATACGTGATGGCACACCAAGCGGTGTCAAAATAATATCTATCGGAGTACCGTCTGCCATATACGGCATATCTTCTTCTGGAAGAATTCTTGAAATAACTCCCTTGTTTCCGTGTCGTCCAGCGAGCTTGTCACCGACTGATACTGTACGGAGTTGTGCGACTTCAATATGAATTCTTTTTATAATTCCGCTCTCTAGCTTGTCGCCTTTTTCACGAGAGAAAACTTGCACATTTATAATACGTCCACGCTTTCCTCCTTCCATTCTTTTTGATGTATCTTTTACATCGCGAGCTTTTTCACCGAAAAGTGAACGAAGTAGTCGCTCTTCTGGAGTAAGTTGAGTTTCGCCTTTTGGAGTAATTTTTCCTACAAGAATATCACCAGAACGCACCTCTGCTCCTACGCGTATGATTCCGTCTTCTGCGAGATTTTTGAGTTTTCCTTCACCGACGTTTGGGATGTCGCATGTGGTCACTTCTGGTCCGAGTTTTGTATCACGCACGTTTACGACAAACTCTTCAATATGAATTGAGCTAAATTTACTTTCTTTTACAAGTCTTTCTGACACGATAATCGCGTCTTCATAATTTGATCCAGACCATGACATAAAGGCGACTAAAATATTTTGTCCAAGTGCCATTTGTCCGCGATCACTTGATGAATTGTCTACTATCACCTGCCCTTTTTTCACTTTATCGCCGACATTTACCGCTGGTCGCTGATAGAAAGCAGTGAAGCCGTTTGTTCGTGAAAAGTTTACGAGTTTGTATTCACGCACCTTTCCTTTTTCATTTTTGATAATGATTTTTTTTGCGTCTGAATGGGTGACTGTTCCCGCTTCGCCTGCGATAAGGAGTCGTCCTGTGTCCATTACTGCTCGGTCTTCAATACCTGTTGCTACGAGTGGTGCTTCAGGAACGATACAAGGAGTGGCTTGTTTTTGCATATTTGATCCCATGAGTGCGCGATTGGCATCGTCGTGGTTTAAAAATGGAATCATTGAGGTTGCGACAGAAAAGGCCTGATTGGTTGCAACATCTATAAAATCCACCTGATCTTTTGGTACAAGTCCTGGTTTTCCTTTTATGCGCACTTCTACATCTTCTTCTATTATTTTTCCGCTCTCGTCAGTCGTCGTTGCGGCGTGAGCGATTTTGTAAAGTTCTTCTTCAAGAGCATTCATATAAATAATCTCGTCAGTCACTTTTCCATTTTTTACTTTTGCGTAAGGAGTTTCAATCATTCCGAACTCATTTATACGAGCATAAAGCGCAAGACGTAAAATAAGACCGATGTTTGGACCTTCAGGTGTGTGGATAGGACAAAGTCTGCCGTAATGAGACGTATGCACGTCGCGTACTTCAAAACCCGCGCGTGAACGATTGAGTCCTCCCGGCCCGAGAGCTGAAAGAGTTCGTAAATGTTCTAGTTCTTCTAGAGCATTTGTCTGTTGCATAAATTGTGAAAGTTGATTTGTTGTGAAAAATTCTTTGATGCGGGCTTGAAGCGGTTTTGGACTGATAAATTGAACAGGAAGTGTCACATCAGTATCTACTGTAGACATTCTGTTTTGAATATTTCGTTTTATTTGCGCCATACCCATTCGGATTTTTTGCTGAAAAAGCTCGCCTACATATCGCACACGACGTGAACCGAGATGATCAATGTCGTCTTCGTGCGCATCTTCTGTATTGTTTAAGGTTACGATATTTGAAACGATAGTTTTCATATCGTCCAAAGAAATAGTCTTTTGTGCGCGAGCTTTTTCATCAATAGGTTTTCCAAATCGCTGATTGAATCTAAAACGTCCCACTGGAGAAAGGTCGTATCGGTCTTTACTGAAAATAGAGAGGACAAATTCTTTTGCGTTTTCTACCGCAGCTAGATCGCCGTCACGAAGCTTTTTGTAGATCTCTACATAAGATTCGTCTAGAGTTTTTGCATGGTCTTTTGCAAGCGACTTTTCAAGGTAAGTTTTTGCAAATTCATTATCTTTACAAAGCGACAAAATATCCTTATCTGTAGTCGCGCCAAGGACACGAAGAAGAGATGTGATTGGGAATTTTCGTTTTTTATCCACGCGCACATAAAGCACGTTTTCCGCATCAGTTTCAATTTCAATCCAAGCACCACGCGATGGAATGATTTTTGCACCGAAAAGTATGCGTCCTTTTACCTCTTGAGATGTAAAGAAAACTCCGAAAGAACGTGCAAGCTGAGGCACGATAACACGTTCAATTCCAGAAACGATAAAAGTACCGTGAGCGGTCATAAGTGGAAAATCTGCTAGGAAAATTTCCTGCTCTTTTGCAGTTTTTAAAATATGATTTGTGAGTTTTACTTTTACTTTGAGCGGAGCTTCGTAAGACATCTTGTTGTCTTTTGCATAATATTCGTCGTATTTTGGGGCGCTCAATTCAAAGCCAGTAAAATCTAGCTGAAACTTTTTTTCTGAATAATCTTTTATTGAAGAAAATTCATCAAAAATTTCTTTGAGTCCTTTTTCAATAAGCCAAGTAAATGAAGTCATTTGTGACTCCACAAGATTTGGCATTGGTGCAAGTGGCTTTTTAAAACGACCGAAAAACTTTTTCTCTCGGGGTGTATGTGCCCCGGTATTTATTTGTGGTGTCATATAAATGAAAAAATGGCGGAAAGCCAAAAACCACCTCTTGTAAAGGTGTCTTTATAATTGGGTTACTAATTTATCTATTGTATGTAGGCAAGGTGTGCGAAATACAACTACTAAACTTTGCACCTACGGTCGTAACTCAATCTATGCAATTAGGAATAGTATAGATGTGGGGTAGTTTTTTGTCAACAACATCTAGACAGAAAAAGAGCCTTTGAACTGTGCACATAAATTTCTGCTGAAATTTTGTTATGCTCGCGCCAAGCGCTCCGCAACACAGTTCAAAGGCTCTTTTTCTTTCTATCTTGCTGTCGTCAGCAAAAAACACCAATTGCCCCCGCCTGCGCGAGTTATTTCTCAATATGTTTTTATTGGGCCATTTACTTCCTTTTTTATAAACCTATCTTATCATTATTTTTTCCTCCCCTTTCTCCATTCCTCTATTTTTGCGTGATTGCCTGAAAGGAGAATTTTTGGGACGTGATATTTTTTGTTTTTGAAAGTAAAAACTTCTGGGCGGGTGTAAACGTCTGGGCTTGCAATGCGGGATTCTTCAAGCGACTGAGCAGAGCCGAGAACGCCTTTTACTTGTCGCGCGATGCAGTCTATCAAAATCATCGCGGGCAATTCCCCACCCGTAAGCACAAATGGTCCGACAGACACATCTTCCATTTTAAAAATCTTTTTGATGCGCGCATCTATGCCTTCATAGCGACCAGAGACGATGATGATGTTTTTATATTTTTTCGCGGATGATTTTGCGTAATCATTTGTGAATTGTTTTCCGCTCGGCGACAAGAAAATGATTTTCGTGGATTTTGTAGGATTTTTTGCGCCCGCGCCATCACTAGCCCTACCCGTAGAGCTTTTTGAAATTGCTTTCGCTATCGCTTTCACCACAGGTAATGCTTGAATAACCATTCCCGGACCTCCGCCGTATGGTTTTTGATCTATGCGTCGCCATTTGTCTTCACTAAAGTCGCGCGGGTTGTAAAATTTGATGCGGATTTTTTTGTCTTCAATCGCGCGCTTAATAATAGACTCGCCTAGATACGAGCTGAAAGCGTCCTCAAATAATGTGATGATGTGAAATGTCATGTGCTTATTAAACCACTAAATTAATAAAAAACAAGCTAAAAAGTAAAAGACCTAAAAAGGGGGTCGCGAGCACGACGGTGCGAGCGTTTCAGGATTTTTGAAGCTTAAAAAATCCGTACCCTTTTTAAGGTCTTTTACTTTTGTGCAGTATTTATTAAATCTTCAAATCCTCCATCGCCTCGTCCACTGTCTTTGAAGCTTTTAGTTCACTTCTCATTCCACCTTCTGGCTCGTTGATTTTGAGATTTACTCTAGCGTTGTTTTTCATTCCCACAACTCGGAGCAAAGTTCGGATCGCCTTTGCTGTATTGCCTTCTCGGCCAATTATTTTTCCCATGTCTGCAGAGTTTACATCAAGACTCATAAGCACGCCCATTTCGTCTACTGTTCTTTTAATCTTTACATCGTTTGGATTATCTACCAAAGCTTTGACTACGTATTCTAAAAACTGTGCGTCTTGTTCCATATTTAAATTTACTAAACTGATCTGATAATAAGAATTACTTTCGTGCAGTGTGCGACTTTTTACTGCTTGTTTAATTTTATAATATTTAAAAACATAGTCAACGCACAATAAATGTAAAACAAAAACACCCTTTCGGGCGGTTTTTTGTTTTTTAAATTTAAACTTGTGGAGCTTCAGCTGGAGTTTCTGCTTTTACTTCTGGTTCAGGAGTGGAAGTAGGAACAACTTCAGGAGCTGGTGTTGCTTCAGGAGTCACTTCAGCAACTGGAGCTGGAGCAACGACTTCGGGAGCACTCGCTTCCGCAGATGCAGGTGCAGGTGCGACGGTTGCCTCCGTAGCCACAGCTGGCACAACAGTCGCCTCAGCGGTCGCAATCGGCGCAACGCTTGCAACAGGCACCTCACTTACCTCTTTTGCGATTGGTTTTTTCTTTGGCAAAACGTTTACTTTTTTTCCTTCAATAATTTTTCTCGAAACGAGTAAATTGTGAACTGTTCCAGAAAGTTGCGCACCCACAGACATCCAGTGCTTTATTCTATCGTTTTTAAACTCCGCTTTTTCGCCACGACGAGAATCGTACGCACCTAAAGTCTCTAAAGTTTTTCCACTTTTTGGACCATTTTTAGAATCAGATAAAACAAGCCGAAATGTCGGTTCGTGCTTTCTGCCTACTCTTTGTAATCTAATTTTTAACATGGCGATTATCTTAACAGAAGCGATTGATTTGGTCAAACGCCATTTGGTCAAAACGCGCGCTTCTGATATAGTTTTTACAAATGCCAAAAAAGGTTTCCGGTCATATCAAAATTACTTCAAAGGTCATCGGGTATCTGCCAGTAGACGGCGTGCTAGAAGATATTGAAATACAAACAAGCGGATTAAAAACAGCGCTCAACGACGACGAGGTGGAAGTCGCGCTTCTTCCCATTGTAAAAGGTATTCGCCAGCAAGGTGAGGTAATGAAAATAATAAAACGCGCACGAATGGAGTTTGTGGGAACGATAGAAAAAGTGGATGTGGAAAAAGTAGGGGGCGATTTTTTCCTCGTACCAGACGATAAAAAGTTTTATCGCGATATTTTGGTGCCTGCTTCTAGTGCTCTCAACGCACAAGACGGCGACAAAGCTTTCGTCCACATTACAGAATGGAAAGATATGGAAAGTCGGCCTCGTGGCGAAGTGCTTCGTGTGCTTGGAAAAAAGGGGGTGCACGATGTGGAAATGCAATCCATCGTTTTAGAAAAAGGTTTTGATACTGACTTTTTGCCTGAAGTAGAGGAAGATGCAAAAAAAGCTGCGACCACGGCACGCGAAAATTTTGCGCAAGAAATTGCACGCCGAAAAGATTTTCGTGACACGACTACTTTTACTATTGATCCTGTGGACGCAAAAGATTTTGATGATGCTATATCTTTTAAAGAACTCGCGGATGACGACTACGAAATAGGGGTGCATATTGCAGATGTGTCGCATTTCGTAACTGAAGGCACTGTACTTGACAAGGAAGCGCGCAAACGTGGCTTTTCTGTGTATCTCGTAGACCGCACAATTCCTATGCTTCCAGAAGAGCTTTCAAATGACATGTGTAGTTTAAATCCACACGAAGATAAGCTGGCTTTTTCAGCGGTTTTTGTAATGAGTAAAGATGGCAAAGTTAAAGAAAAGTGGTTTGGAAAAACTGTCATCAATTCAAACAAAAGATTTACTTATGAAAATGCTATGGAGAGTATAAATACTGTGAAAGACGGTGTGAGTGGAACAGGCGAATTTTCAAAAGAGTTAAATATTTTAAATAAAATCGCAAAAATTTATCAAGAAGAAAGACGGATAAACGGCGCGATAGATTTTGAGACGGATGAAGTACGTTTTCAACTTGACGCTGATGGTGTGCCGATAAGTGTTTACAGAAAAGAGCGTCTTGATACTCACAAACTCGTAGAAGAATTTATGCTTCTCGCCAATCGCGAAGTAGCTGAAGTGGTTTTTAAAGTAAATGAAAAAAGTAAAGACGGCCGAGCGTTTATTTACCGTATTCACCCTGAACCAAACGTAGAAAAAATAGAAAACTTGTCTATATTTTTAAAAGCTCTGGGTTTTGAGCTCAAGAGCAAAAACGGCAACGTAACTTCAAAAGACATAAATGCGATGTTACAAAAAATAGCTGGCTCGCCCGCAGAATCTTTAATTAAAACTGCAACTATTCGCTCAATGGCAAAAGCTATTTATTCTACAAAAAATGTTGGGCACTTTGGTTTGGGTTTTGAATTTTACACACATTTCACTTCCCCAATTCGTCGTTATCCAGATCTTATCGTGCACAGACTTTTGCAACGTCAGCTTGTCGGAGGAAAGGTAGCGCAAGATGAATTCGTAAAATATGAAAAAATTTCTATGGACGCGAGTGAAAAAGAAATTTCTGCTGCAGAAGCCGAACGTGCATCAATAAAATACAAGCAAGTAGAATATATGAGCAAACGAGTTGGTCAAGAATTTGAGGGCACGATTTCTGGAGTTACAGAATGGGGTATTTATGTAGAAGAGGTTACTTCAAAAAGTGAAGGAATGATAAAACTCCGTGATATGAAAGATGATATGTATGAGCTTGATGAAAAAAATTACGCTATTATCGGCGTACGTACTGGTAAAAAATATTCTCTTGGTGATAAAATAAAATTTAAGGTGATGAGTGCGGATTTAAATAAAAAAATACTGGATTTTGCACTTGTTCAGTAAAAAATCTTTATAATAGGCTCGGAACGAGTTAGCGAAGCGCTTTAGAGAAGAGCCTATTATAACGATTTTTAGGACTTTATCTTTTCTTTGGGAAGTTTTTATCGTGTAGTTGGTAAAATAATTGTCCGCCAGAAATGGTGGGTGTATAATTATTAATAATAAAAAAACTATATGAGCAAAATAATTGAGAAACAAATAAAAAGTTTGGACGATAAGTTTGAAAAGAAGTTTGATAACTTGGATAAAAAGGTTAATTTGCTAGATAATAAAGTAGATGGTTTGGATAAAAAAGTTGATGGTTTGGATAAGAAAATTGACGGTGTTGATAAAAAAGTAGACAGACTAGAAAACAGGTTTGACAATTTTGTGGTGATGGTAAAAGAGGGTTTTGAAAAAATGGAAGAACGGTTTGATAATATGGATAAAAAATTTGAATATAGATTTGATAAGCTGGAAATGTACACACTAGGAAACACAAAAAGAATAGAAATTCTTGAAGACAAAATGGTTGTTGTTACCAAAAAAATTGGCTTAAAAATATAACAAAAAAACTAATAAAAAACACTTGTAAAAAAACTTACTATCTTCGTATGTTATGTCTAGCTTCTTATTTCGCAACGACCACAGCTTCCTCAAACTCAATAGAAAGTAATTTTGAAATTCCGCCTGAACCCATAGTTACTCCGTAAAGAATCCCCGCACGGGACATCGTCTCTCTGTTGTGTGTAATTAAAATAAGTTGAGAATATTTTGATAAATTCTCTATCATATCTCCATATTTTCTTGAATTGGCTTCGTCCAACGCAGCGTCAGTTTCGTCCAAAATAATAAAAGGAGGCGGGTTTACCTGAGATACCGCAAAAAGAAGTGCGATAGAAGTAAGCGCTCGCTCACCACCAGAAAGCATCACAAGACCTTTGATTTTTTTGCGAGGCAGACTTACGGCAATATCCAAACCTTCAAGCTCCTCTTCCTCTTCTCTTATCTGTCCGTCTTCCATTTCAAGCACGGCAGATAAATCTGTATCACTATCGTCGCGAGAGTCGCGAGCGCGGTTTTTCTTTTTTTCTTTCACGACAAGAAGTGACGCATTTCCGCCACCAAACATAAGAGAGAAAAATTCCTGAAACTGAACGTTGATTTTTTCCACACCGTTTTTAAATTCTGTCGTAAGTTTTTCATCAAGTTCTGTGATGAGAATCTTTAGTGATTCGGCTGATTTTTGTAAATCTCCGAGCTCGCGTTCCAAAAATGAATCGCGCTCACTCACCTCTTTAAATTCTTTCATTATTTCGTCGCTTCCTCCACCACCAGCGTCCTCTATGCGAATTTTAATTTTTTCTATCACACGACGACGGTCTTCTTGGACTGTGCGTGGTTCTTTTTTGTTTGAGACTGTGGAGTTTGTGTCGGCGTTTTCGCTCGCGTTTTCGTCCGAGCCAGTAGTTGAACCCGAGCCCGCAGGCGCGAGGGTGTGCGACGCAAAATCAAGCACTGCTCGCCCCACAAGTACGAGAGCTTCGCCAAGCTCGCGCTTAAAATTTTCCTCTTCTAGTTTTACTTTATCTTCCGCATTTTTTACATTTGCGAGCGCCACAATGACCTCATTTTGTCGCGTCATCAAACTAAACATCGCTCGTTCCGCTTCTCTATTTGTATCTTTTTCTCGCTCAATTTCCGCGCGGAGTGCGTTGTATTCAGTCTGAAAAGCTACCTCTTCTTTTTCAAACGAGACCACTTTTACCTCCACATTTTTTTTCTGTAGAAAAAGCTCAGCTAAATATTCTTCAGACTCTCTTATAAGCGCGTCATTTCCACCTGAGCGATTTTTCGCCACAAAACTCACAACAATCTTTTTCACATTTTCAAAAAGTTTTTTTAATGCACCAATATCGCTCAAACCCTCCGCACTTTCAGCGCTTCGGACAACTTCATCTACAAAACCTTCAACTTCTTTCAAACTCACCATTTTCCCCTCTTCTGTCTGCGAGATTTCTTTTTGTTTTTTTATAATACGTTCCTCTGAAGACACTTCACCTTCTATTCTGCCGAGGTCGCGCATTAAAAAATCTTTTTCTCCACGCACACCGCGGATTTTTTCTTCAAGCTCTATAAGCTCTATACTTTTTTTATCTTTTCCCGTTGAGCCCTCCAAGATTTTCTTTGCACTTACTAGCTCGTCTTCAAGCTTTTGTAATTCTTTTTGCAAAGGCGCGCGTTCCGCCACATTACTAGCATGAGTAAATTTTATATAATCATCTTCACGCTTCAAATATTCTAAATAAAGCCCTAAAAGCTCATCTTTCATCTGCAAAGTTTTTTCCACTTTCTCCATCTGCTTTTTGAGAAATCGTAAATGTGGAGCAACTTCTTTTCGTAAAGACTCCACAGATGCAATATTATCCTGAGTTTTTCCGAGCTTGCGTTCACTTTCTTGACGTTTGTATTGATATATCTTTAAACCAAGTGCGTCTTCAATCATCGCGCGACGATCCTTTAAATTTGCATTCAAAATTTTATCAGCTTCACCTTGAGAAATAATATGATGACCAGACGAGCCGATGTGTGCACCAGAAAGAAGCTCAATAATATCTTTGAGACGCGCTTGACTACCATTTATAAAATACTCGTTTACAGAATCGCGATGTACGACACGCTCTAGAGAAACTTCATCAAAATCAATATTTAGAAATCTTTTTCTATTATCAAAAATTACTTTTACAGAAGCGCGATTGGAACGACCTGTATCTACGCTGCCGTTAAAAATCAAATCTTCACCTTTTTTTCCGCGCAAGGATTTTATAGATTGTTCGCCAAGCACAAAACGAAACGCCTCGGCGATGTTTGATTTTCCAGAACCGTTTGGACCAACGATAGCAGAAATAGCGGAAGTGAACTCTAAATTACTTTTTTTTGCAAACGACTTAAAGCCGTTGATTTCAAGACCTTTCAAATACATAGATGCTTAAGATTAACATTATTTTAAGCCATATAAAATACTTGACTTCTAGCTGTCTTTGTATTCATTTACCACCCCTTTTTTTCAAGTCCTTTTCTTGCCGCCTCTTGTTCTGCGTCTTGTTTTGATTCACCTTCGCCAGAAGCTACGAGATTTTTACCGAGATATACGCCCACGGTAAATCTTTTATCATGGTCTGGTCCAGTTTCTTTTGTTGTTTTATAGGCAGGGGTAGTGCTTTCCCTTTCCTGCGCTTTTTCTTGAAATAAACTTTTTGAATCTATCCAAGTGCCTTTTGAAATAATGTCCCCGATAAGTGGCGAAATATTTTTGTAAATGAATTCTTTTACAACCTCATATCCTTGGTCTACATAAATAGCGCCGATTATTGCTTCAAGTGTGTTTGCTAAAATATATTGTCGTGCGCGACCAGTATCTTTCATTTCTCCGCGAGATAAAAGTAAAAAGTCATTTACAAAAAGAGACGTCGCCACGCGCGCGCAAGTCGTCGCGTTTACAAGTGCACTGCGGAAGCTCGTCATCTGACCTTCATTTGATCCAGGGTATTCTTTGTATAAATAATCTGTAATTACAAGCTCCAGCACCGCATCACCTAAAAATTCCAAGCGTTCGTTGTGTTCAAGTCCAGAGTCTTTGTTTTCATTTATATATGAACGATGAACAAACGCTTGTTTCAGTAGCGTTTTGTCGCGGAATTTTAATCCAGCTTTTTCTTCAAATTTTGAGAAGTTTATGTTCATTTCGCGTCTTTGGTGTCCCCAAGTAGTATGTTTATAGCCTTGGTTATAGTCGGCAGAATATCATTATAAAAATTAAGGTCAAGTATGTCGGCAAGTTTAAACCAACGCACATCATCTAGTCCACCGCTTTCTTTTAATTTTATTTCTTCAAATTTTGACTCGGCAAGGTAGTAATGCACCTGCTTTTTTATCTTCCCTTTCTCTGGATCAAAAGCGATATATGCATTATTACCGAGTTCTTCTTTTACATTTATATTGAGTCCGAGCTCGTCTTTTATAACACGTTTTATTCCAGCTATATCTTCTTCTCCTTCTTCAAAATGACCCTTTGAAAGTGTCCAATGTCCGAAAACATCGTGCACAAGAGCGAGATAAATGTCATCGCCATCTTTTCCAAAAACGACAGCTCCTCCGAGTTTTTCTATCGGCGCTTGGTCATCTGGAATGTCTGGATGACGCTTTCTTTTTGAAGTCTCGTCTTTACCCGGCTCGCCCATTTCTTTATATACCGCACCGAGGACGCCGTTTACAAACTTTCCACTCGTATCCCCACCAAAAGTCTTTGCAAGCTCAATTGCCTCGTTTATAGCCACTTTTGGGGGCACTTCTTTTCTGTCAGCAAAAAGAAGCTCGTAAAGTCCAATGCGCAAAATGTTGCGGTCAATAATAGAAATTTTATCAATTGGCCAATCTGGCGCAGCTTTTTCTATAATCACGTCCAAATCCTTTTTCTTTGCAACGACATTCTTCATCAAGTTTTCCATGAATGCCAAATCACCCGTTCCAGTAGCAAACTCTGAAGCGTTGCGTTCAAAAATATCCATAGCCTCCTTAGCACTTTTTTTATTGAAATCCCATTCAAAAAGTGATTGTGTGACTATTGATCTTGATAAATGCCTGTTTGCCATTATTTTTTTGTTTTAAGAACTTTTGAAACTCGCACCGCACTTTTTTCACATTAACTTCACTTTCTTAAACTTTCTGCCCATCTCCTACTCACCTCCGCACTTTTACTTTTTCCCCGCTTTCTCTTTAGCTTTTTGCCGTTTAGTGATTTTAGCCATCGTATCCACTACTACTTTGTCTTTATAAGTACCACATTTTGCACATACTCTATGACTCATTTTTGGAGCGTTGCATTTTGGACACTTGGAAAGAGACCTCATCTTTAGTGCGTGATGAGAACGTCTGTTGCCCGTATGAGCCCGTGTGTGTCGCATTCTTACAACCATATATTGAAGATTATATACAATTATAAAAAAAAGACAATGTCTACTAGGTCTCTAACTGCGTGCAAAAAACTTTTTCAAAAAACTTCTACGGTGGATATCGCACATTCCGAGCATGCGGATTTTTTTCAAATGCTCGAACGTTCCGTATCCCTTATGCTCTTCAAAACCATAGCCGACGTATTTTTCGGCATATTTTTCCATTTTCGCGTCGCGATGTTGCTTGGCAATAACTGAAGCTAGACTTATCACTGCAATCTTTTCATCACCGCGAATAATCGTCCGTTGTTTTTTATATTCAGGTGGTGCGTGTAAACCGCCGTCTAGAAAAACCATACACTCTTTGGGGTTTATTTTTAGACGATTGAGCGCTCGCAGGATAGCGAGCGCGATTGCCTTATTTATTCCAATTTTATCAATCACAGACGAACTCACAGACGCGATGGAATAATTTAATTTTTGAGAGCTATTTTTACGGACACCGCTCGCAGACCGTCCGAGCTTTTTTACCTTTCCAGCCCACTCTCTGCGTTTTTGTGCGGAAAGTTTTTTTGAGTCGCGGATGCCCGCAAAAAAAGACATGTCAAAAAATTTATTTATACACACCGCGCCCACAGATACTGGGCCAGCAAGCGGTCCACGCCCCACTTCGTCAATACCAACAATATATCGATATTTCATCTCTATTTTGCTATAATTCTATCATAATTCCCCTAAAAAATGAGTAAATTTATCCATCTTCACACACACAGCCATTACAGCCTTCTAAACGCTTTACCGAAAATTGACGAGCTAGTAGAGGCCGCTAAAAAAAACGGAATGGATGCGCTCGCACTTACCGACAACAGCAATCTTTACGGAGTGATTTCTTTTTATAAAGAATGCAAAGAAGCAGGAATAAAACCAATTATCGGTGTAGATGCGTATCTTGCGGTGCGCTCAAGAAATGATAAACAAACAGGAATAGACAATTCTCGTTTTCGGCTAGTTTTGCTGGCAAAAGACACATCGGGTTATAAAAATTTAATTCAACTCGTCACAAAAGCATATCTCGAAGGATTCTATTACAAGCCGAGAGTAGATAAAGAACTTTTGGAACTTCACCGCGAAGGACTGGTGTGTATTTCGCCATCATTTTCTGGCGATATTGCTGTTGCGCTCAAAAATCGCGACACAGATAAAGCTCGCGAGCTCATAAATTGGTATAAAAAAATATATGGACTTGATAACTTCTTTATAGAAATATCACATCACCCAGAAATACTCGGACACGAAGAAAAAATGACGGCACTCGTGGCGCTCGCTAGAGAAACCAACACACAAATAGTGGCTACTCACGACGTTTATTATATCCATGAAAAAGACAGGCTCGCTCGCAAGACTTTGATGTCAATCCAGACAAACAGTGATTTCAGTGAAAGAATTTTAGATGACTCGCAGGAAGATTTTTCTTTTATCAGCGAAAAACAGGCGTTAAAATATTTCAAAAACTTACCAGACGCGATTGAAAACACGCGCAAAATTGCAGACATGTGCAATCTGGAGCTTGAACTTGGTAAATGGGTTTTTCCAAATTTTATCGTAGAAAATGGACTTTCACACGACGAAGAATTAAAAAGAATTGCTTACGAAGGTTTTGCGATTCGTAAAATGGAAAGAACACCTGAAGCTATCGCGCGTCTTGAATACGAGCTCGGGGTTATAAAAGACAAAGGTTACGCGCCGTATTTTCTTGTAGTAGAAGATTTGCTTCAGTTTGCACATAAAAATAAAATCTTGACGACGATTAGAGGTTCGGTGGCTGGTTCACTTACGACATATCTAGCGCGTATCACAAACGTAGATCCGCTCGCATACAAACTGCCATTTGAAAGATTTTTAAATCCAGAACGCCCAAGTCCGCCCGATATTGATATGGATTATGCTGACAACCGTCGTGACGAAGTAATAGAATATGCAAAACAAAAATACGGTGCAGACAAGGTAGCACAAATAGGTACTTTTGGTACGATGGCGGCTCGTGGCTCTGTGCGTGATGTTACGCGTGCACTCAATCTTGGCTACGGCGTTGGTGACAAAATCGCAAAACTCATTCCGATGGGCGCGCAGGGTTTTCCGATGACAATAGACCGCGCGTTAAAAGAAACTCCCGAGCTCAAGGAAATGTATAAAACCGAAAAAGACGTTACGGAAATCATAGACATGGCAAAAAAAATTGAGGGCGCGGCGCGACATATTTCCGTGCACGCGGCTGGAGTTGTTATTTCCCCTACTCCTCTAATAGAATTTACTCCACTACAATATGACACAAAAGGAGAAAACAAAATCATCACTCAATACGACATGTATTCTATTGAAGAAGCAGGTCTACTTAAATTTGATTTTCTTGGAATTAAAAATCTTTCAATACTCGCGGATGCGGTGGAGCTAGTAAAAACAATTGAAGAAAAAGATATAGACATTGAAAATATTCCACTAGACGACGCAAAAACTTTTGCCATGCTTGCACGCGGAGCAACTGTCGGCCTTTTTCAGCTAAACGGCGAAGCGATGACAAAGTTTCTCAAAGACCTAAAACCGACAAACATAAACGACATCAATGTAATGATTGCTCTTTATCGTCCTGGACCGATGCGCAACATTCCCGACTACATAGACAGAAAGCACGGCAAAAAACCCATCACCTATTTGCATCCAAAAATGGAAAGTTACTTGAAAGAATCATACGGAATTTTGGTTTACCAAGAAGACATTATGTTTACAGCACTTGAGCTCGCGGGCTACACATGGAAAACCGTGGACAAGATTCGTAAAGCGATTGGAAAAAAAATCCCGAAAGAAATGGAGGAACAGCACAAAGTTTTCGTGGAGGGTTGCGCCAAGTTTTCAAATATTCCGCCAGAAAAAGCAGAGAAAATTTGGGATTTGTTTGATCCTTTCAAGGGTTATGGTTTCAACAAGGCACACGCCGCGAGCTATGGAAAAGTTTCATACCAGACCGCTTATATGAAAGCCAACTTTCCTGCGATATATATGTCTGCGGTGCTCACCGCAGAATCTGGTGATGTGGAAAAAATTGCAGAAATTATTGCCGAATGCAAACGTATGGACATTCCCGTCCTCGCACCAAATATAAATGAAAGTTTTGGAGGTTTTGCTGTGATAAGCAATCGTGGCGGAATAGGTAAAGGTTTTACAGAAGGTCCAGACAAGATCCGCTTTGGACTTTACACAATTAAAAATTTTGGCGAAGGTATCGGTGCTTATATTATAGCTGAACGTAAACGTGGCGGAAAATTTAAAACACTGGCAGATTTTCTAGATAGAATAAAAGATAAAAATCTAAATAAAAAATCTCTTGAAGCAATTATAAAAACAGGTGCGATGGACGAGCTCGGTGAACGCGGAGCAATGCTTGTAAACCTTGAAAATATTTTGACTTATAATAAAGAAAAAAATAAAACTGGAGAAAATCAAGATTCTCTTTTTGGACTGATGGTAGACACCTCTACTATTCCTACACTAAAACTAGAGCCCGCTCCACCCGCGACAAATGTAGACATGCTCACTTGGGAAAAAGAATTGCTGGGCCTATACATTTCTGGTCATCCATTAGATAAATATCAAGAAAAGCTAGCCGGCAAAAATACTAATATCAAAAAAATCCGCGAGGAAGCGAAAGAAGGTGTGGAAGTGGTTGTGGGCGGAATAGTAGAAGAAATGCGAAATGTCGTCACAAAAAAGGGCGACTCAATGATTTTTCTCAAATTGAGCGACCTTTCTGGAAGTATAGAGTGCGTGATATTCCCGCGAGTTCTTCAAGAATTTAAAGATTTTTTTGTACTTGAAAAATGCATCGCAATAAAAGGCAAAATCTCATTACGAAACGGAAGTGTGAGTATCATCACGGAGAAAGCGAAGGAACTTTAAATAGTTATCTTAGTAAATAACAAAAAACCACTCCTTTCGGAGTGGTTTTTTGTTTACAGCTTTTCAACCTGCTGTGGAGATAAATCTGTAGGAAATACTACTTTTTTTTTGGGTTGTGGTGGTGTTGGTGTTGGTGCAATCAGTGGTGCGCTTGTTGGTGGTATCATTTCTTTAGGAATATAACCTGGTTTTTGCGGACGAGTCATTTCTGGAGAAATATTGAAAGGGAATTTAAATGGCCCTAGCTTTGGCTTTGTGTCGGGAGGTATTGGCTTCATTATGGGGAAATATGGTGCTAGGTAAGCCGGCATAGGTTTTGAATCACAATAAGTCACTAGCATTCCTCCCATACCGTCACTTTCAAGACAGATATCTCTTGCACCACTCCACTCGCTACTTGTGCAAGAATATTTTAAAACTGGTCCACTAATAAGAGTGCATTGCAAATATCTAGAAGAACTCCACCAATTACTACCTGATATTCGCAGAACGTATGGATTTGGATTATTAGGAAGATTACTTGGTTTACGACTAATTACAATTTTAATACAAGCAACAATAGGAATTCCTAATATTGATTCACCTGTTGGAAAACAGAGCTCCACATTTAATGTTTGACCACTCTCAAGTGTCTTAAAACAGGCAGTCGCACCATTAGGTAATGGGTACTCAACCCCTGGTAAACAGGGTGTAATTGGTACTTCTGGCGATAGTGTCGGTGCGCTTGTTGGCGGTACTGCTGATTTAAAAATACCCGTCAACAAAGAAGCCATCTGTTGATTTTCAAAAGAAGAACTGGGTGTCATAGATATTATTTTGTATGTTTGTATACAAGATAATACAAATATTCCAGCGAGCAATGCAAAACCTATCAATACATGTTTCTTCTCCATTTTAGATAAAAGTCAAATTTTATTAATAATTTAAAACTACTATCAATTCTACCCCCCCTTTTCATAAAAAACAAAGTGTTTGATTCATATAAGTGGGGATAAACCTTCTATCTAGGTTTCAAGATGGATTTAACCTTGAAATAAGCCTAAAAATTGCTATTATCTATACATGAACGATTTAGAACAAAAAAGACATTCACTCGCCCACTTACTTGCTGGAGCGATTTTAAAACTTTATCCGGAAGCAAAAAATACAATCGGTCCAGCTATAGAAAGTGGTTTTTATTACGATTTTGAATTCCCTGAGCCTGTTTCCGAAAAAGATTTTCCTCGCATTGAGAAAGAAATGAAAAAAATGCTGAAAACTTGGAAAAAGTTTGAGGCGCAAGTCGTGAGTGCTGATGATGCCAAAAAACATTTCGCGGGAAATCCATACAAGCTAGAGCTCATTGACGAAATTTCCGAGAAGGGCGAAAAAATAACTCTCTACACTTCTGGCGATTTTACTGATTTGTGTCGCGGAGGACACAGTGAAAATCCTGCAGAAGAAATTGCAGGCGATTCATTTAAACTAGACCGAGTCGCTGGTGCATATTGGCGTGGTGATGAAAAAAATAAAATGCTCACTCGTATATACGGCTTGGCATTTGATACAAAAGAAGAATTGGACGCACACATTATCCGATACGAAGAAGCAAAAAAACGCGACCACAAAAAAATCGGAAAGGAGATGGGGCTTTTTGTTTTTTCAGAACTCGTCGGTGCAGGCCTTCCACTTTGGACACCAAAAGGTACTATGGTGCGTGAGCTTCTAAATGATTTTGTGTGGGAACTTCGTCGTGCGCATGGTTATCAAAAGGTTACTATTCCTCATATCACAAAAAAGGCTTTATACGAAACTTCTGGACACTGGAGTAAATACAGCGAGGATTTATTTAAAATAAATACACGAGAAGGTCATGAATATGCGATGAAGCCGATGAACTGTCCGCATCACACACAGATTTTTGCAAGCGCGGGAAAAAGCTATCGTGATATGCCCCAGAGATATTGTGAGACGACGATGGTTTACCGCGACGAACAATCTGGGGAACTCTCTGGTTTATCGCGCGTACTTTCAATTACCCAAGACGATGCGCATATTTTTTGTAGGAAAAATCAAATTGAAAATGAAATTTTTGGAGTGTGGGATATTGTAGATAAATTTTATGGAGCTTTTGGTTTTAAAGATATGAAAATCCGTATTTCAAAACATGATCCAAAAAGTTTTGAAAAATATTTAGGAACGCCAGAAATTTGGGCTCTCGTGGAAAAAACCCTGACATCACTCGTAGAAAAACGCGGAATAAAAGATTGGGTTGATGGCGTGGGTGAAGCTGCGCTTTATGGACCAAAAATTGATTTTATAGCAAAAGACTCTCTAGGTCGCACTCTTCAAGTGGCGACTATTCAGCTTGATTTTAATATGCCGAAAAATTTTGACCTAGTCTGCACAAATGAAAAAGGTGAACGGGAAGACGTGGTGATGATTCATTGTGCAATAATGGGCTCTATTGAGCGATTTATAAGTACTTTGATAGAACATTGTGCTGGCAACTTCCCTCTCTGGCTTGCGCCTGTACAGGTAAAAGTGATACCAATAATGGGCGCGCATACGGAGTATGCGCGCAAGGTCTGTGAGGGACTCAAGGGCGCGAGTATACGCGCGATGCTTGACGATGCAGATGAAAATCTCGGCAAAAAAATCCGCTCTGGAAAAGTAGACAAAATTCCTTACATGATAATCATCGGCGACAAAGAAATAGAATCAAAAACTATTACACTTGAAAGCAGAGATAAAGGAAATCTTGGCTCAGTTACGACAGAAGATTTGCTAGAAAGATTAGATGCGGAAATAAGAAACAAAGCTTAGTTTAAAGAGTTTTTCTATATATAGTTACAGAAAAATTAAGTCAACCCGACATGTTTTTTTATAACAAGTATTTTATCTAGGTGATCATCCAGCACATTGTCATGATTGTTTAGTCTAAACTCTACAACATCAAAACGATCTGTGAAAACTTTTATGTCGTCTTTTGTCGCCATGTTGGCTTCAATTCTATCAAAAGTTTCTTGTATCGCAATCGCAAAGTTATCAAACCTATTATCTAGATTATCTATCTTTCTTACTAACGATGATTCTACACCATCAATTTTCTTGTCTAGTAGATCAAACTTCTTATCTAGCAGATTAACCTTTTTATCCAAGTTATCAAACTTCTCTTCAAACTTTTTATCCAAACCATCAACCTTTACATCAAGACTCTTTATTTGTTTCTCAATTATTTTGCTCATATAGTTTTTTTATTATTAATAATTATACACCCGTCATTTCTGGCGGACAATTATTTTATCAACTACACGATAAAAACTTCCTAAAGAAAAGATAAAGTTTTATAAGAACACAAAAAACCTATACACCAGCCACTTTTATAGCTATAAAAAGCACTGCGACACCAAGCACCGTCATTACTGTTGTCCATTTTGTAGGATGATTATGATGACTTTCTGGAAGTAAATCACTTGCGCCAATGTAAAGAAAAAATCCTGCAAAAACAGCGAGCATTATACCGAGCACACTTTCAGGAAGTGTAAAGAAAAGTGTGGACACGACACCGAGCACTGGAGCAAGTGCATCTACAAAAAGCCATTTCAGGGCATCTTTCCGCGTACCACCATTCTTCAAGATTAAATTTACTGTATTTATTCCATCAGAAAAATCGTGCACAAGCACAGCTACCGCAACGATAATTCCCACTGCTGGAGACACCTGAAAAGCCGAACCAATCACGACACCGTCCAAAAAACTATGAATAGATAAACTTCCCGCGCCAAGTTTACCGCGACTAGTGTGTGCACATTTCATTTCCGTATCGTCGTGTTCATGATGAGTGTGTCCGTGCATAATAATAAACCTATCTAAAATCATGTAACCAACGAAACCTGCAGCGACAATCGCTGTAATGGTGGAGACATCATAAAGCGAGCTTCCAAGCTCTATTGCTTCTGGTATTAATTCAAAAAATGCAACACCTATCACTGCACCCGCACTAAAACCTAAAATAAGATGAAGCTTGTCTTTAAAATGCAGAGCAAAAGCACCACCTAAAAATGTAAACACAAACGCTGCCAAGCTAATAATAATTATCATGATTAATTTTTATTTTTTATAATATTTTAATAGTATAGATTACCTATTTTTTAATTGCAAGTTGTTTGCATTTATAATATACTGTGGGTATGAAAAGTGAACAGATAAAAACACTAAAAAACGCTGGTCTAAAACTGACCTCTTCTCGCCTACTTATAATGGGTGCATTTTCTTCTATCTGTAAACCACAAAGTGCCGACGATATTTATAAAAAAATT
>CALRHW010000002.1 GCA_943359555.1 Parcubacteria group bacterium
TCTTTATTTTTTTTAAAAAAGCTCCAAATCTGTTTTGCTGTATATGGCTCATTTGGAGGTCGTCTTTACATTATCTTTTTCTTATATCATGACCACTAAAAAATGAGTTATCCCCATTTTTTCACTACTCTTTTAATGTAAAATAATACGACAGTCTTTAAACAAACTTTATTTTTACAAATCACACATGTCTATCACAATAAAAAAAAACGACGGAGCGGTAGAATCTTTTAATGCAGATAAAATAAACAGATCAATAGAACGTGTGTGCAAAGACATGCTTGACCCGATCGGAATGGTGACACAGATTGCGACCGAAACAAACCTTACTTTATACAACGGCATCACTACCGACGAAATAGATCAGGCGACCATAAATGCGGCTCTACAAAACGTTCAAAACGATACTGATTATGACAAAGTGGCGACACGACTCCTACTTAAAACTGTTTATCGTAAAGTTGTGGGGGATTATGACAAAGACAATGTAGAAGATCTAAAGAAAAAACATCGCGAAACTTTTTTTACATATATAAAAAAGGGAATTGAAGATGGAAAGCTCCACAAAAATATGGCGGAAAAATATCGGCTAGAAGAACTTGCCGATACACTCAACATAGACCGTGATGAACTTTTTCAATACGCAGGACTTTCCGGTTTTTTAAATCGTTACGGATTAAAAAACGAAGACGAGACTCCGCGTGAAACTCCACAATACTTTTTTATGCGCGTTGCGATGGGACTTTCATACAACGAAAAAGATCCGACCGCACAAGCAAAAAAGTTTTACAATAAAATGTCCAAGCTAGAATATCTTGCGGGAGGTTCTACAAATTTGGCCGCAGGTACATTGCACCCATCGCTTTCAAATTGTTTTCTCCTAGAAATTCATGACGACATGGAACACATTGCAAAATCTGTCGCAGATGTGATGAGACTTTCAAAAAATTCTGGTGGACTAGGAGTGTCTCTCACAAAACTTCGCGCATCTGGTTCTCCTTTGAAATCAAATCCAGGTACATCTACAGGTCCTACACCTTTTGCAAAAATTATTGATACAGCGATACGAGCTATTCAAAGAGGAGGAAAGAAAAAAGGCGCGCTCGCTTTTTATATGGAAAATTGGCATCTAGATTTTCCAGAATTTCTAAATTGGAAACACAATGCGGGTGATGACTATATGAGAATGCGAACAGCCAACACCTGTGCTTTTCTTTCTGATGAATTTATGAAGCGAGTAAAAGCGGGAGAAGACTGGTATATGTTTGACCCAAAAGAAGTCGCAGATCTAAACGAGCTTTATGGTAGTGCTTTCAGTGCTAGGTATATGCAGTACATTGAAATGGCCAATGCAGGCAAGCTTCGTGTCTTTAAAAAGGTGCCTGCCCGCGAACAAATGCGTCAAATCCTCGTTTCTTTGCAGACTACGGCCCATCCTTGGTTGACTTGGAAGGACTCTATAAATCTCCGCGCTCTCAACAACAACACAGGTACTATTCACATGAGTAATCTTTGCACAGAAATCTGTCTTCCTCAGGATAAAAATAATATCGCTGTTTGTAATTTAATTTCTGTAAATTTGGCGGCGCACATTAACAACAAAGAAGTAAATTGGGGCAAGCTTGAGGAAAGTATCCGCCTTGCCGTGCGTCAGCTGGACAATCTTGTAGATATAAACGAGCTCTCAATTCCAGAAGCAACAAAATCTGACAGAGAAAACAGAGCAATAGGTCTTGGTGTGATGGGATTTTCAGATACTATAGAGCGACTTGGTATGTCTTACGATAGTCCGCACGCTTGGGATTTTGCTGACAGAATTTTTGAATTTATTTCTTATATGGCGATAGATGAAAGCGCAACTCTGGCACAAGAAAGAGGAAGTTATAAAAATTTTCCCGGCTCTTGTTGGTCAAAAGGAATGGTGCCGATAGATACTTTACAAATACTTGAAGACGATAGAGGAATCAAGCTAACTGTTTCAAAAGAAAGTAAACACAAAGGTCTAAATTGGGATGTGCTTCGCGCAAAAGTAAAAAATGGAATTCGCAATGCTACACTTATGGCGATTGCACCAAATGCAAACATCGGACTCGTCGCCGCAACAACTCTCGGTATTGATCCACGTTTTGCGCAAGTTTTTTCTAGAAATAAAATTTCAGGAAAATATTTAGACATCAATCACAATCTTGTGAAAGATTTAAAAAATATGGGAATATGGGAGCAGACTCGCGCACTCATTATAGAGCATCAAGGAGACATTTCAGAAATCGCAGAAATCCCAGATCACATAAAAGATTTATACAAAACTTCTTTCACTACATCTCCGTACGCTTATGTAGAAGTAGCGGCTCGTGCGCAAAAATGGATAGATCAAGCACTTTCAAGAAATATTTATCTGGAAACTCGCGACATTGATGAGACGATGAATTTATATATGAGTGCGTGGGAAAAAGGTGTAAAGACTACATACTATTTGCACATGAAGCCACGTCACACAGCAGAGCAAAGTACTGTTGCGGTAAACAAATCACAGAAAATGGGAAGAGTAGGTTTTGCGTCTATCGGATCTATAAAACCCGCGAGCCCGCTTTCCACACCAGCTTTTGCGGCAGTCGGTGCGGTGACATCCCCGCTTCCTTTAGATGAAATAATGCCAATTCAAGTAGTCCACTCGGTTCAGGTAAAAGCACCAAAGGTTGAATCTAAAGGGTTTGCTACGGTTTCAAAGGCATCTGTGACAGCTCCTATCATAGATGTATCCTCAGATGAAATAGTTGTATCTGCACCAAAAAAAGAGTTCAAAGTCCACGTTCCTAGTGATCCAGCAGAGGCAAATATTTGCGATAGTTGTCAATAATATAGTAACTGCATTAATATAGAATAACTTTATAAATAATTTAACACTAACATGATACTAGGAAAAGCTTCGCCTGAAGACATGAATCTTCACCCACTCAATTACAAGTGGGCTTATGATTTATACAATCAAGCAGTACGCAACACATGGTTTCCGCACGAGATTGCTCTGAAAGAAGATTTGGAAGATTGGGAAAAAATGACAGAGGACGAAAAGCACGCGGTGAAATTTTTGATGGCGTTTTTCAATCCAGCCGAGCTTATCGTCAATCGTTCTATCGCGCTCGGTATTTATCCATATTTAAAATCTCCAGAGTGCCATCTGTATCTGGCAAAACAAATGTGGGAAGAGGCCAATCATTGTGTGGCATTTGAATACGTCCTTGAAACTTTTCCGTTTGATCGCGAAAAAATTTTTGATTTACATTTGCAAGTGCCGTCAATGCAAGCAAAAGAAGGGTATATCGGAAAATATATGAAGCGAATGACAGAGAGCTCGCTTGATATCACTACTGTGGACGGCAAAAAAGATTTCATTCGCAACCTCGTCGCTACAAATATCGTGATGGAAGGAATTTGGTTTTACAGCGGATTTATGGTGGCTCTTTCTTTTCGCCAGCGCAATCAGCTTCGCAATTTTGGTTCAATGATAAATTGGGTGATACGCGATGAAAGTTTACATTTACAGTTTGGAATAAATTTAATTCACAATATTTTAGAAGAAAATGCTGAACTTTTGACCGAAGATTTTGCAAATGAAATCCGCGACATTGTTATAGAAGGAGTAAATTTTGAAGTCGCTTACAACAAAGATCTTTTTCCAAATGGAATTCTTGGACTCAATGCGGATTATGTAAATCAATATGTGCAGTATGTTGCCGACCGACGGCTAGAAGAGCTCGGCCTCGCAAAACATTATAATGTTACAAATCCTGCAAAATGGATGAGTGCCGCGACAGACGTATACGAGCTTGTAAACTTCTTTGAAGCACAAAACACAAGTTATGAAGTAGATGGACATGCTCACGGAAAAAAGGACTCCAAAGATTCCAAAGACACTAAAAATTATACGCCTGAAAAAGTGATATAATAATTTCAAATGAAAAAAATAAAAGTTGCAATAAACGGGGCGGGGAGAATAGGGCGAGCATTTCTAAAAGTGGCTCATGAGCGAAAAGACATAGAAGTCGTGGCGATAAATGACCTTGGAAATATAGAAAATATCGCGTATTTACTCAAATACGACACTGCTTATGGCGTAACTCCTTTTGAAATCGGCGTTTCAAACGACAAAAAATCTATCGTAATAGACGGAAAAAACATCGCGTATTTTAGTGAAAAAGATCCTTCAGCTTTACCTTGGGGTGATTTGAAAATAGATGTTGCTGTGGAGTCCACTGGATTTTTTACTGCGTTTGAAACTGCGCGCGTGCACATTACCTCTGGCGCAAAACGTGTTGTGATTTCTGCTCCAGCAAAAGACGAAGCGGGAGTGGATAGTGCCACTATTTTAATGGGGGTAAACGAAGAAAAATTTGCGACATGCGTCGTTACTTCAAATGCGTCTTGTACTACAAATTCAGCATCACCACTTATCGCTATTTTGCATGAGGCAATCGGTATTGAAAAAGCAATGCTAAACACCGTACACGCTTACACTGCGAGTCAGGGGATAGTAGACGGTCCAAACAAAAAAGATTTTAGAGAAGGTCGTGCCGCAGCGCAAAACATTGTGCCATCTTCTACTGGCGCGGCGGTAGCGGTAACAAAAGCATTTCCAGAACTCGTTGGGAAATTTGACGGTATCTCAATGCGCGTGCCTGTCGTTGTAGGTTCTATTGCCGACATTACTTTTATCTCAAAACGAGACACGACAGCAAAAGAAGTAAATGAAATTTTGAAAAAAGCTGCGGGCGAGGCGCGATGGGAAAACATTTTTTCTACAACAGAAGAGCCTCTCGTGTCGTCTGATATAAAAGGAAGCAAGTTTGCATCTATCGCCGACCTTTCTTTCACTCGTGTCGTTGGCGGAAATCTCGTAAAGGTCCTTGCGTGGTATGACAATGAAATGGGGTATACGCATACGCTAGTGGACCATGTGGTAAAGGCGGGAAATTCTATTTAAAAAACACCAGATAAACAAAAAGCCCACCGTACAAAAGCGAAGAGCTGTTTGTGGGTGGGCGAGCTATGGTTAGGATTCAAGTTCATAAACTTCCTCACCACCTTTATTTTCAGGTTTTTTCTCCTGTTTTGGTAGATCTCCGTTTTTGTCGCAGGCGATCCAAATGATCCCAGTTTCTATATCCACATCTGCAGAAACCCAAAGTGGATTTTTAGAGCTTGGACGACGTTTCCTTGGACTCAGTCTTTCTTGCACGATTATTCCATCTTCTATAAGTCCATCAAGAATGTCTCCGAGTTCCTCAGCTTTCTTTTTATCGTTTGGAAACACCAGAGATCCATATCTCCTTATAGCCTCTTCCCAGTTCTTTTCCAAAATCGCCGTTTTTGTGAAAATCCGTACAACGTCTTCAACATTTACATAACCATTAACCAAGTCTTTTAGGCAACCACTCAGGCTGGTGCCGTAGACTTTTTTAGATACTTGCTTAGATGTCATTGGGTACTCCTTTCGTGGAGGTTTGAATTGATCCGATTTATACACAGGGTGTCCTAATTCGTGGGTGAATCTAGGAGAACATTTCAGAATAACTCTATAACAACTGTGCCGAAAGTCAATGCTTTTGGCGATATTTCTATCGTGCGAGAAAATGCTACAATAAATATATGAAAAATATTTTTATTGCATCTGATCATGCAGGTTTTGAATTAAAAAACGAGCTTCTGCCTTTTTTGCGCGACCTCGGATACGAGCCAAAAGATTTTGGTGCATACGAATTTAACGCAGATGATGATTATCCAGACTTCGTTGTGCCACTTGCAAAAGCTGTATCTGAAAGCAGTGGTGTAGAAAAGGGAATTATTATTGGCGGTTCGGGTCAGGGTGAAGCAATGGTCGCAAATAGATTTACTCATGTGCGAGCTGTTGTTTTCAACGGGCAATACAAACCAGAAAGCGGAAGACACATTCCGCATGAGATTATTACTTCACGCGAACACAATGACGCAAATATTCTTTCTCTCGGCGCGCGATTTCTTTCCGAAAAAGATGCACGCGAAGCCGTGGAAACTTGGCTTCTCACCCCGTTTTCAAATGATGAACGTCACGTGCGTCGCCTTAAAAAATTAGATGAAATCCATGGTTGAGATTATCCCCGCAATAATGCCGACGAGTTTTGCTGATTTAGAAGAAAAACTTTCTTTTGTTGCGGGGCTGACGCCACTTGTCCAAATAGATGTGATGGACGGACGATTAACGAGTAAAAAAACTTGGCCATATATTTTTACTGAGCTAGATAAAAATTTTGGGAGCATTTTGCGTGAAGAAGAAGGTTTTCCGTTTTGGAACGACGTAGATTTTGAAGTAGACCTAATGGTAAAAGAACCAGAGAAAATTTGGCGTGACTGGGTTACGCTCGGTGCAAAAAGAATTATTTTTCATATTGAATCTATTGCCGACCCAAAAAGTTTTCTTGATATTGTGCGGAAAAATTCTGTATCAAAGGATTCACCACTATATACAGAGATAGGTTTTGCACTCAACATCACAACCCCACACGAAACGCTTTATCCATTTATAGAGCAACTTGATTTTGTGCAATTTATGGGCATAGCGGAGATTGGTTTTCAAGGAAGTACGTTTAGCGAAAGCGTTTTTGCGAAAATTGAAGATTTGCGAAATAGGTATCCTGAACTTATAATAAGTGTTGATGGTGGTGTAAATCTAGAAGTGGCAAAACGTCTTGTGGAAACGGGAGTAAATCGCATCGTTGTCGGCTCGGCGATTTTTGGAAAGAATGATCGCGAAAAAGTAGAGCGGGCGCTCACAGAATTTCAAAGCACATTTTCATAAACGCACATTTTTATGATTGAACTCACAGACGAAAAAATAAAATGGTTAGAATTAAAAGCAAACGAAATTCGCGAGTCTATTATTCGTATGTTACTTGAAGCTGGCTCGGGACACACAGCAGGACCTCTCGGCACGACAGATATTTTTACCGCACTCTATTTTCATATTTTAAAACACAATCCCCACAACACTTCTTGGTCAGAGCGTGATAGGTTTGTGCTTTCCAACGGTCATATTTGCCCAGTGATGTATGCGACTATGGCACACGCTGGATATTTTCCAGTGGAGGAATTAATGACTTTGCGTAAATTCGGTTCTCGTCTTCAAGGTCATCCACATCGTGAATATTTAAAAATGTTGGAAAATAGCTCTGGTCCGCTTGGTTCTGGCTTGTCGCAAGCTGTGGGAATGGCACTCGCACTAAAAATTGATCAAGGCGTTTCTGGTAGCGGACCTTTTATATATTGTATGTTAAGCGATGGCGAGCTGGACGAAGGACAGACTTGGGAAGCGGTGCTACTTGCAGGGAAAAATAAATTGCACAACCTTGTCGCGATTATTGACCGCAACAACATTCAGATAGATGGTTTTACGGAAGATATAATGCCTCTTGAACCGCTCGCGGATAAATGGCGCGCGTTCAACTGGCATGTGATTGAAATTGACGGGCACAATTTTTCCGCAATTGTAAATGCTGTGGGAAAAGCAAAAGCTGTATTTGAAAAGCCTACTGTGATTATCGCGCACACGATTCCCGGAAAAGGCGTGCCAGCTTTTGAGCGGAAATTTGAATGGCACGGCAAGACGCCAAATAAAGAAGAAGCAAATATGGCTCTCACGGCACTACGAACACTTGAAGGAAAAATAAAAAGTGAACATGAATAACCCCTACTTAAACCCAAAAATATTTGATAAAGACGTGGAGCTCGTGCCGATACGAAAAGGTTTTGGCGAGGGACTTCTCGCAGCGGGAATTGCCGACGAGCGAGTGGTGGGACTTTGCGCCGACCTTACCGAGTCCACACAAATGCATTTTTTTGCACAAAAATTTCCAAAGCGTTTTATAGAAATGGGTGTTGCTGAGCAAAATCTTGCGAGCGTTGCGTCTGGCATGGCGGCGATGGGAAAAATTCCTTTCATTACTTCTTACGCGATGTTTTCTCCGGGAAGAAATTGGGAACAAATTCGCACGACCATTTGCTACAACGACCAGCCAGTAAAAATCGCAGGCTCTCACGCAGGTATTTCCGTGGGTCCAGACGGCGGTACACATCAAGCAGTTGAAGATATTGCTATCGTGCGCGTCATTCCAAATATGACAGTGATTTCTCCATGCGATGCAATAGAAGCAAAAAAAGCGACGATCGCTTCAGCAAAAACAAAACAACCGACATATATTCGTCTAGCTAGAAACGCGACGCCGATAATCACGACAGAAAATACAATTTTTGAAATCGGCAAGGCACAAATATTTTTTGCATCAAAAAGTATAGAAAAGACTCAGGTCGCCATTATCGCGACTGGTGCACTTGTCCACAAAGCTATCGCAGTCGCGCGAGATTTTGAAAAGAGAAATATCGGCGTAAAAGTACTCAATCTTTCCACCATAAAACCGCTTGATGAGGATACGATTGTTTTACTTGCACAAGAAGCTGGCGCGATAGTTACAGTAGAAGAACATCAAATCCGTGGAGGAATGGGAAGTGCAGTCGCAGAATGTTTGGCAAAAAATCACCCTGTGCCGATAGAGTTTATCGGGGTGGACGATGTGTTTGGTCAGTCTGGAACGCCAGAGCAACTCATAGAGCATTATGGAATGGGGGAGAAATCTATTGCGAAAGCGGTGGAAAAAGTATTAAAGAGGAAATAGGAAGAAAACGTGCAAAAGTGTTTAGACATTACCTACACCGCTTGCTTTTATTTGATACATGTGTTATCTTATTTGTAGCATGTACAGAGAAGGCCACCTATTTGAGCCTTTTAAATTTTTCACATTACTGAGCGATAGGGCTTGGTAAAAATGGTCCCAAAAAAAATCCCAAACAGGGACGGGACGGAACGGATTCCAAATGATTCAAGGGAAGACAACAGGAAGTGAAGAGGTTTTTTTTAACAAGGATGCAGTTTACGACTTCTTAATTGACAGTTTTGGGGTTTGTAGAAAGATCGCCCGTGCGATGGTGCAAGAAGCAGAAACTGAAGAAGATTTGCTCCTCGTGCTCAGAATGATTGAGTGGATCAATACAAACTGGAAGCCAACAAAGAAATTCATTGAGTTCAAAATGAATTGTTCAAACTGTACTGATGCACTAGTGCGTCAGTATATCATTGAGTTCTGCGAGGGAGCTCGTGCCCGCGCAGAATCTAGCGCCGGTAATCTCGAAGAAGTGCGTGATTACCTTGATAAAATAGGACTCAGTCTCATCACCCCCGAGGTTGGGGAACTGCCTCGTGCCGTGCGCGAGATCACTGGGTTGGTGAGTTATTTCCCACTCCAAAAGTGAATTCGCTCGCAAAAGTTTAGGCAGATAATTGTCCCAACTTCAACAACGCCGTAGTCTAGCAAGATGCGGTGTTTTTCATATCTTCCTCGGCCTATAATTTCCCGGTGCATTTTTTAAAAATTTTTCCAGAGCATCGCGTGTCAAAAGTCCTTTTTGTGCGCCAACATATTGCACAACAGACATTGAGTTTATCGGTCCCCACATCAGCGCCTCGCTTAAAGTTTTCCCGAGCGCGAGCGCGATAGTAAAAGTAGAAGAAAAAGCATCGCCCGCACCAGTGCGTTCATAAGGCGGTTTTGGATCTGGATAAGGTGGCATAAACCATGCGACCGTGCCGTCAAAAGCATAAGCACCACGAGGTCCATCGGTAATGCATACTATTTTTGGTCCAAGATTGTGCATTCGCTCTAGCAGGTCTTTTATTTCTACATGGTCTTTCCCATCTATTCTCAGAATTTTTTTTGCCTCGCCGACGTTACAGAATAAAACCTCAGTGTGTTCGTAAAGTCCGCGCAATTTTTCAAAGCCAAACCTCATTTGAAAAGTCCCCGGCTGAAATGCTAGTTTTATTTCTGGATGTTTTTTTAGATATTTTTCCAACTCTAAATGATATGGTAATGAATTTTCCGCCATTGAACTTAAATAAATCCATTTTGGTGAGCCAATTCGCGGAAGAGAATATTCGTACTCTTCGTGTTTTACTAAAATAGTGCGATCGTCTTCATACCAAAGTACATAATGATAGTTGGTAGGAATTCCGTGATGCACAGTTACATATTTCGTTGAGACTTTATTCTTTTTTAACTCCGCAAGACATTCATCGCCGTTTACATCATCGCCGATATCAGTTACTAGACCAGAATTGAGCCCAAGTCTAGATGCCGACACCGCAGCGTTTGGGCTATTACCGACAGATTTCAATACCGTTACAGATTCATAAGGTATTTTTTCACCAAACGGCATACTTATAGTGCAATTATCGTGATCAATGTTGCAGTTTACACTTGCTTCGTGGAGTCTGATAAAGGCATCTGTTACGATGTCCCCAATCGCCAGAAAATCTAATTGTTTTGACATGTAAAAAGTATATCATATCAATTTTATTCTGTGGTAAAATATACTGCATGAAAACATTACGAGAAACTGTCGCGGAAGCGATGAAAAAGGGCGTAGCAGTCGGGCATTTTAATATTTCAAATATTGAAGCGTTGTGGGGAATTTTTAACGCTGCAAAAAAGCTCGGTGTGCCAGTGATTATTGGTGTGTCAGAAGGCGAGCGGGATTTTGTCGGTGTGCGTCAGGCGGCAGCACTGGTGAAAAGTATTCGTGACGAGTATGATTATCCGATTTATTTAAACGCCGACCATACCTACTCTGTGGCGCGAGTAAAAGAGGCGATAGATGCAGGTTTTGATTCTGTAATTATAGATGGTGCAAAATTATCGTTTGAAGAAAATGTGGCGATGGCAAGCGAGTGTGTAAAATATGCGCGTGCTTGTGGTCGTGATGTGCTTGTGGAAGGTGAGCTTGGTTACATTGGTCAGTCGTCAAAAGTGCTGGACGCAATTCCTGAAGGAGTAACTTTGAGTGAAGAGAGTCTAACGAGTCCAGAGGTAGCAAAAGATTTTGTAGAAAAAACAGGCGTGGATATGCTTGCGCCAGCTGTGGGCAATTTTCACGGAATGCTTCGTGGCGGAGTAGATCCAAAATTAAATATTGAACGCATCAAAGCAATCAGCAACGCGACAGGTATTCCACTAGTTTTGCACGGTGGAAGCGGTAATAGTGCAGAAGATTTTCAGGCAGGAATAAATGCGGGAGTAGGTATTGTGCACATAAATACAGAAATCCGTGTGGCATATCGTGACGCACTAAAAAAGTTTTTGCAGGAAAATCCAGACGAAGTCGCACCATATAAAATTTTAAAAAGCGCGGTAAATGCAGTGGAAAATGTAGTGGAAGCAAAGTTAAAAATATTTAATAAGCTAGATTAAGCAAACAAAACGGACGAAGTGTCCAAAAAATAAAAAGCATGATGAATCTAAAAAAAGAAATTGCAGGAAAAATTGAGGGCGAATGTTTTGACGATGCAAAAACTCTAGACGCGTATAGTCGTGATGCGAGTTTTCTAGAAGTAAAACCACGTCTAGTGGTGTTTCCAAAAAATCGTGCTGACTTGCAAGCTCTCGTTCGTTTTGTAAATGAAAATCGCGTAAATGATCCGACACTTTCTATCACAATGCGTGCGGCAGGTAGCTGTATGTCTGGCGGTTCACTTAATGAATCCATCATCGCGGACGTCTCAAAACATTTCGGTGGAATTCTTGGTTTTGAAGATATGCATACTACAGGCGGTGGCGGCGGTACAAATGGTCTAACTGGCGGAAGTGTGCGTGTTTTACCCGGCACTTTTTATCGCGACCTTGAGCCAAAAACCCTTGAAAAAGACCTTATTTTGCCTTGTTTTACGGCTTCAAAAAATCTCTGCGCCCTCGGAGGAATGATTGCCAACAATTCTGCTGGAGAAAAAACCCTGCGTTATGGAAGAATGGAAGACTTTGTGCAGGAACTTCGTGTTATTTTTTCTGATGGAAATGAATATTTAGTCAAACCACTTACGCGCCGAGAACTTGATACAAAAATGTTGCAAGGAGATTTTGAAGGCAATTTATATAAAAATCTTTTTGAGCTCATCGTGCAAAATCAGGAAAAAATTCTCACCGCCAAACCGCACGTTTCAAAAAACTCCGCGGGATATTATTTATGGAATGTTTGGGACGAGCACGCGGGCATTTTTGATCTCACAAAACTCATCGTCGGCTCGCAGGGAACGCTCGGCATTGTGACCGAAGCAAAAATTCGTCTTGTGCCAGTAGAAAAATATTCAAAACTTTTCCTCGTCTTTATGCGTGACCTCAAAAATCTCGGCAACCTAGTAGAAGAAATTCTCCCGCTAAAACCAGAAACCGTAGAATCCTACGATGACAGCACAATGAAACTAGCGATAAGATTTTTACCCGAGATGCTCAAGACTATGAAGACAAGTAGTTTTTTTAAATCGATGTTTAGCTTTATTCCAGAAGTGTTGATGATGCTCACGGGCGGAATTCCAAAACTCATAGTCCTCGTGGAGTTTAGTGGAAACGATGAAAAGCAAATCGTAGATAAAATGAAAGAGCTTCGCGCAAAAATCGCACACTTTAAATTTAAAATGCGAGAATCAAAAAGCATGAGCGAATCTGAAAAGTATTGGACGATTCGTCGTGAGAGTTTTAATCTACTTTTCAAGCATGTGAGAGGAATGCGCACCGCTCCTTTTATAGATGACGTTGTCGTGCGTCCGGAATTTTTGCCAGAGTTTCTTCCAAAAATGCGCGCGATTTTAGACCGTCACAAACTCGTTTACACCATCGCTGGTCACGCAGGCAACGGCAACTTTCACATTATTCCTCTAATGGATATGACAAAAAAAGAAAATCACGACCTCATTCCAGTAGTTTCGGAGGAAATTTTTGACCTTGTAAAATCCTACGACGGCTCTTTTACCGGCGAACACAACGACGGCATTATTCGCACACCGTATTTAGAAAAAATGTTTGGCACAGAAATCGTCGCACTTTTCGCGCGTACAAAAGACATTTTTGACCCGCGCAACATTTTCAATCCAGGCAAAAAAGTAGGTGGAACGGTAGACTATATGATGGCGCATTTGGCGAATAAGTAGTCTGAAAACTCGCTATTAGTCATAGAAAGTCGCCAATAACTCGCCACCTATTGATTTTTTACTCTACCTATATATAATGGTTCAATGCTTAGTTTAAACGTAGAAACACGAAAAGTCCCCACAAATAAAAAAGACCTTAAATTAAAAGGTCAGATTACTGCTGTGTTTTATGGAAAAAAGGAGAAATCTACTTCTATTTCTGTATCGCTCGCGGAATTTTTAAAGGTGTGGAAAAAGGCAGGAGAATCATCTGTTGTCGCTCTAAAACGCACCGAAGGTGGAGAAGACCTTGAAGCCCTTATTCACGAAGTAGATCTAGATCCAGTGACAGACGTACCTCGTCACGCAGATTTTTACGTCTTTGAAAAAGGTCACAAAATAGAAGTTCACATTCCACTTGAATTCGTGGGTATCGCTCCGGGAGTAAAAGATTTGGGCGGTACGCTAGTGAAAGTATTGCGAGAGTTAAAGATTGAGGCGATGCCAAAAGACCTTCCTCATGAAATAAAAGTAGATGTTTCAACGCTTACAAATTTTGATAGTCAAATACTTGCACGCGACATTGTTTTACCTGCTGGCGTGTCTCTTTTAGAAGGTGCAGATGAAGTCGTCGCTCTTGTTGCAGAAGCAAAAGAAATCGTAGAAGAAGAGGTAGCTCCTGTAGATCTATCTACTATTGAAATGTCAGAAAAGAAAGGAAAGAAACCTGAAGAGGGTGCAGAAGGTGCTGGAGCAGATGCGGGAGCGGGTGACGCAAAATCAGAAAATAAATCAGACGGTAAATAATCTAAAAATAGTTCAGTTTTATAATTCTTTGACGACGTTGAGCTATGTGCAAGTTTTAGTTCTCTATATATTATGCGGAAAAATAAATTTTTAGCATCAATAGTATTTATCACAGCGTTTATATGCGTTTTCAAAATCGCTGGCACTTCCGATTTTGTTTTTGCACAAAGCGCTACGTCCGCACCTCAGCAATCCTGCGTTGGTCGCGAAGCACAGTGTAGAGCCGAGCTTGATAAAGTGGAAAAAGAAATCGCCCAGTGGCAAGCGGTTTTGAAGACAAAACAAGGCGAGACAGCATCTCTTGCGCGAGATGCTGCAATTTTAAATGCACAAATTCAACAAGCTAAACTTGTCATCAAGGCACACAATTTATCTATTACAAGTTTAGGAAAAGATATTGATCAAAAACAAAAAACAATTGAAACACTTGAAGAAAAAATAGATCGTGGCAAGGTTTCACTTTCACAACTCATTCGTAAAACAAACGAGCTTGATTCTTACACTGTTCCAGAAATGATGCTTTCCAATCAAAACTTATCTGGCTTTTTCGCCGATCTTGATTCTTTTGATTCAATAAAACGCTCACTTGAAGACCTTTTTACAGATATCAGAAAAACTCAAGGTGAGACAAATGTTGCAAAAGAAGTTTTGACAGAAAAGAAAAATCAAGAAATAGATACGCGTGTCGCCGTAGAAACGACAAAAAAAAAGGTGGAAGTAGATGAGGCGGAAAAACGGCGACTCATCAACATCAGCAAAACGCAGGAAAAAACCTACGCACAAGTCGTTTTGGAAAAACAACAAAAGGCCGCGCAGATACGTTCAGCGTTGTTTCCACTTAGAGATTCAGCGGCCATTCCTTTTGGAGAAGCCCTTACTTATGCGGTTGCCGCATCCAAACAAACGAGCGTTCGTCCTGCGCTTATACTTGCAATTCTTCAACAAGAATCAAATCTCGGAGCAAATGTCGGCTCGTGTGTAATAACAAATCTCACAACTGGAGAAACAAAAAGTATCAATTCTGGAAAACTTTTTTCTAATGGAATTCACCCGACGAGAGACTTGCCGTTACTTCAGTCTATTGTCAGAGGACTTGGTCGTGATCCAGTTTCTACAAAGGTCTCCTGTCCGTATCTTGTGGGTTATGGTGGAGCGATGGGACCAACACAGTTTATTCCATCTACGTGGGAAATAATAAAAGGAAAAGTATCTTCAGCGTTAGGAAAGGCTGTACCTGATCCATGGGATCCAGAAGATTCTATTTGGGCGGCCGCTTTTCTTTTGTCTGGAAACGGAGCGAATGGTGGCACCTTTACAACAGAAAGAACCTCGGCTTGTAAATATTATTCTGGAAAAACTTGTTACAATACCATCGGACAACCAAATGTAGGATTAACTTACGGCAACCAAGTAATGGTAAAAGCGCAGACTATCCAGACCACGATGATTGACCCACTTTCTGGATTATGATTTTATTACACAAATGAAAGCAGTAATACTTGTTGCAGGAAAAGGGGTGCGAATGGGTGACCTTACAAAAAACACACCAAAGCCACTTTTAAACATTGGAGATAAAACTATTTTGGAATATAAAATAGAAGCTCTGCCCGCGTCTATTGACGAAGTAATTTTAGTTATCGGATATCTTGGAGATAAAATACGCGCTGTCATCGGTGACTCTTTTGCTGGACGAAAAATCACCTATATTGAAGCCGAGCCTCTTGGCACAGCTTTTGCTTTGTGGCAGACGGCGCATCTTCTAAAAGAACGTTTTATTGTAATGAATGGGGACGATTTATATGCTCGACGCGACATAGAAGAATGTTTAAAATATGATCAAGCTGGACTAATTTATAAACTTTCTGGTCCGATGAGTGGTGGAAAGATATTTGTAAAAGATGGTTTGGTCGCAGATATTTGTGAAGGAGAGCATAAAGAAGGCGGACTGATTTCCACAGGGCTTTTTGTTTTGTCGCTAGTTATTTTTAAGTATCAAATGCTAAAAATGCCCGGCCGAGAAGAGTATGGAATACCTCCGACCATAATGCAAGCAATTCACGAGATGCCTATTACAGCCGTTTATGCCACAAAATGGAAGCAAATTAGCGCACCGCAAGATATTGACGTGTCCGCTGAAGGAATGGCGGGCTATATGGAATAGCACCTAGGTTTTCTTGCATAAAAACCACTTTATTGATACAGTATCACCCATGAAGAAAGAGTTACATCCTACATATTTTCCAAAAGCAACAGTGCAATGTGCCTGTGGAAATAAGTTTATAATCGGCTCTACCAAAGAAAAAATTGAGGTGGAAATTTGCAGTGCTTGTCACCCATTTTATACTGGTGCTGAAAAGGTGCTTGATACTGCTGGACGTGTTGAAAAATTTAAATCTAGAAAGACAAAGTCTGATGCTATTCCAAAGGCTGTAAAGAAGGTTAAGGTTTCAAGTAATAAAAAAGAGACTAAAGCGTAAAGAAAGACACCTACTTGAATAAAGCTTTTTTAGGGTACGGATTTTTTGAAGCTTAAAAAATCCTGAAACGCTCGCGCCGACGCGCTCGCGACCCCCTTCAAAAGCCTTATTCAAGTAGGTCTTTTTCATATACAATATATAAGCAAACATGGACCTAGAAAAATATAAAAAAAACGTTAAGACGAGTTACCTCGCCGAACATTTTGAGAGCTTGCTAAAAGAAGAGGCAAGTGTTTTGGAAATGTCTTTAGGTGACGCGACTATGAAAGAACTTGCGCAAGAAGAGCTCAAAAATTTACTTGCCCAAAAAGAATCACTCATCGCACAAATGGATGAGATTTTGACAACAGAAAAAGAAGAGGACGAGTTTCCAAACGAAATAGTCCTTGAAATACGTGCTGGTGCTGGCGGAGATGAAGCGTCTTTATTTGCTGAAGACCTCGCAGAAATGTATGAAAAATACGCGCTGAAGCGTGAGTGGAGCTGGCGCAAATTAGACGAATCTCTGAGTGCTCTAGGCGGATACAAAGACGTATCTTTTGAAGTGCGAGGAAAAGATGTCTACAAAGACCTCCGTTTTGAGACAGGTGTGCATCGCATTCAACGTATTCCTGCGACAGAAAAAATGGGTCGTGTGCACACATCTACTGCGTCGCTCGCGATTATGCCAATTCGTAAAAAGGTTAATATTGAAATAAATCCTGCTGATCTTGAGATGGAGTTTTCCCGTTCTGGTGGTGCTGGCGGACAAAACGTAAATAAAGTGGAGACAGCGGTGCGTATTATTCATAAGCCGTCTGGTATTGATGTGCGCTCTACATCTGAAAGAAGCCAGCTGAAAAATCGTGAGAAGGCGATGATTATTTTATCAGCCAAGCTTGAAATGCTTGCGCAAGAAGAAGCTGCAAAAAAACTTTCCACAGACAGAATAGGGCAAATAGGCACATCAGATCGTTCAGAAAAGATTCGTACTTACAATGTCCTTCAAGATCGCGTCACCGACCACCGCCTCAAAGAATCTTGGCACAACATTGAGCAAATTTTCCTCGGCAACATAGAGGCTATTATCAAAGCGTGTGGCAGTTTGCACTCATCTTTATAATCTGATAGACTCTTAAAACCTATGGAAGTAAAAAATTCTGGAAAAAGCGCAATTGAAAACCTTTTTAAAGCGGGAGCTCATTTTGCTTATAGTAAATCTCGAAGACACCCTTCTTCTAAGCCATTTATTTTTGGTGTTAAAAATAAAGTAGAAATCTTTGATTTAGAAAAAACTGAAGTAGAATTGCAAAAAGCTAAAGATTTCGTGAAAACTTTCGGCGAAACAGGAGCCCAAATCCTTTTTGTTGGCGGAAAAAGCGAAGCAAAAGAAGCGATAAAAAATGTCGCTCAATCTCTAAATATGCCTTACGTTGCAGGACGATGGATTGGAGGAAGTCTGACCAATTTTTCAGAAATACGAAAGCGAGTAATAAAACTAGAAACCCTCACTTCACAAAAAGAAAAAGGCGAGCTCGCAAAATATACAAAAAAAGAAAGACTACTTATAGACCGAGATATTGCTCGTCTTCAGATGAGTTTTTCTGGGCTAGTGACGATGAAAGAACTTCCAAAATTAATGTTTGTTGTGGACTCTAAAAAAGAGCACATCGCCGTTGCTGAAGCAAAGAAAAACGGTGTAAAAATTATAAGTTTATCTGGTTCAGATTGTGATTTAGGAGAAGTAGATTATGCAATTCCAGGAAACGATGTATCTATGCACAGTATTGCGTATGTCGTTTCTGAGATTGCTTCTGCATACAAAGAAGGACTAGCTTTGAGAAAGACAGTCTAGGTTTTATTATTTGTTCTTTAAAAAAATGGAGATTACCACAAATCAAATAAAAGAATTGCGTGACAAGACAGGTGTTTCTGTAATGCAGTGTAAAAAAGCACTTGAAGAAGCAGGCGGAGATATGGAAAAGGCGATTTTAGTTTTACAAAAAAATAGCAAAGCCACCGCTCTAAAAAAAATGGAAAGGACTCTCGGTTCTGGAGTCGTAGCGTCTTATATTCACTCTACTGGCGGTGTCGGTGTAATAGTAGAGCTATTATGTGAGACAGATTTTGTCGCAAAAAACGAAGACTTCAAAAAAATCGCTTACGATATTGCAATGCACATAGCGGCCACTGACCCTCAGTATTTGAGTGCAGACGACATCTCTCCTGAAATAAAAAAAGCCACAGAAGAAGTTTTTGTAAATGATGTAAAAGATAAACCTGAAGACCTTAAAGCAAAGATTTTAGAAGGAAAGCTAGGCTCTTACTTTGCCGAACGCACACTCCTTGATCAGCCTTACATTAAAAATCCAGAAATGACTATTCGTGGACTTGTAGAAGGAGCGGTTCAAAAATTTGGAGAAAAAACAGAAATCGGCAGATTTTCCAGATTTTCAATAAAGAAATAAAACATGGTAACAATTTTCTTTTTCGCATTATCGTTTGCTTTCTGCACACTTATGATAGTGCTAAGATTTATGGAAATGAAACGTCAAAAATCTTTTATCACTACTGAATATTTGAATACAGTAGATGCTGTCGTGCAGAACAAATTAAATTTATTTAAGGTTGACTTTTTAAAAAGAAAACAAGAAGCCGTATTTTTTATAACGCATCACATTCCATTTTATGCATGGAATCAAGCGCGAGACCTCACGAGCGGTCTACGCAAGCGATATGAAAAAATAGAGCGCACTGTGCGTGGTAGGGATATGATAAAGCAGACTGGCGAGGCGTCAGATTTTATCAAAACGATGACGGAGCACAAAAATAAAATAGCCGAAGATGTAACAATGCGGGAAGGTGTGTTTGTGGAGGAAGATGTAGTAAAATAATAGCACCGTAGTATAGTATTGCGAGTATTGCCACCTTAGCTCAGTTGGTAGAGCAGCCGTTTTGTAAACGGCAGGTCGTCAGTTCAAGCCTGACAGGTGGCTCCAGAATCTTTAGTCTTTATGCCACCCACAACCCACATCCACAAACCGCCTCACATAGGTCGCGCTTCGGAGCTTTCTCGTGGAGACCGAGTGCTTTACAGACTACTTGAAATACTGCCAGGATTTTTGGCATGGACGACTATATTAGGTGCGATATTTCTTTCTTATTTCAATCCAGTTTACGCTGCGATATTTATAATTATTTTTGATTTTTACTGGCTTTTAAAGACGGTGTATCTCTCCATTTATCTACGTCACAACTGGCGTCGGATGAAGTACAATATGAAGCTTGATTGGAGCACAATGCTTGCAAACACAAAATACGAGCACGTTATTCATTTGGTCATTATGCCTTTTTACAAAGAATCTTTAGATGTGGTGGAAAAGAGTCTTCTTGCTATTTTAGACACGAAATATGATATGAAAAAAGTTGCTTTTGTGCTCGCGGCTGAAGAACGAGTAGGAGAAGAAGCGCAGGAAACCGCTAGAATTATTGAAAAAAAATATGCGAGTAGATTTGGATATTTTCTTATCACGACTCATCCAAAAGATTTGCCCGGAGAAATGGCTGGTAAAGGTTCTAATATTGCTTATTCTGCAGAGCAAGCACGCATAAAAATTTTAGATGCAAATAAAATAAATTACGAGCATGTCTTGGTATCTGCTTTTGATACTGATACCGTGGTGTATCCGCAATATTTTTTGTGTATCACTTGGCATTTTTTGACTGCGGAAAATCCATTTAGAGTGTCGTATCAACCCGTGCCACTTTATAATAATAATATGTGGGAAGCGCCTGCGCTTTCGCGTGTGGTGGCTGCCTCTGGTACTTTTTGGCAAATGATTCAGCAGGAACGACCAGAAAAGCTGGCGACTTTTTCATCACACGCTGTGAGTTTTAAAGCTCTTTATGAAATAGGGTATTGGCAAAAAAATATGGTTTCAGAAGACTCTCGTATTTTTTGGAATGCTTTTATTGCTTACGATGGCAATTATTCTGTAATGCCGATTTCATACCCCGTGTCTATGGACGCAAACCTCGCGCCGACATTTTGGCAGACAATTAAAAATATTTATAAACAACAGCGACGATGGGGTTGGGGAGTGGAAAATCTCCCATACATTATTTTTTGTATGATAAAAAATCCGCGCATTAAGTTGCGAAAAAAAATCAGTGTCGCTTTTATTCAGCTTGAAGGCTATTGGTCACTTGCGACCAATCCACTTTTGATTTTCCTTCTTGGGTGGCTCCCACTCATTCTTGGTGGTGGACGATTTAATACCACAATACTTTCTTACAATCTTCCAGCGGTCACAAGAAACCTTATGATTTTGGCTATGATGGGACTTGTAATGTCTGCGATTATTTCTATGAGTTTTCTTCCGCCAGCTCCAAAAGGTCACGGTCATCTGAAAAAATCTTTTCATATTTTGCAATGGGTTTTTATTCCTCTGACTATTACGATTTTCGGCTCTATTCCAGGACTTGAAGCGCAAACCCGCCTAATGTTGGGTAAATATATGGGTTTTTGGGTGACTCCAAAATTTCAGAAAGAAAAATAAGGTCAGAAACCGCCTTTGTGATATAGTATATTTCTATGAAACCGTTGACGCCAAACAAAAGAGCGATTTATTTCTCTTCTTTTTCTTTGGTTTTTATTATTGTAATTCCTTTTATAATAATATATTCACTTGGATACAGATTTACGAAAGATTATTCTTTGACAGAACGTGGTGGAATATATGTGTATGTACCAGAATCTGGCTCTGATATTTATATAAATAATGAGTTTAAGAAAACAACAGGCACATTTCAACACGAGCTTTTTTTACAAAACTTAAAGCCAGGACAATCCACTGTAAGTGTTTCAAGTCTACTCTTTCAACCTTGGCGAAAAAATATTTTAATCACAGAAAAAGAAGTATCACCCGTTTTTCCATTTTTAGTACCAAAAGATTTAGGATTACGGGAAATAGTGGTTGCGACGTCTACGGGAGCATTTACTTCAACTTCTACGTCTTTAGAAATAAATGTATCAGAGCAAAAAGTAATTTTGGCATTGTTTAAAGTGCCAGCCGTCGTAGTACAAAAACAAATCAAGCCCGCCACGACCACTCCAGAAATTTTTGCCATTACAAAAAAGAAAATAAAAATATGGAGTGATGGAAATAAAGTTTTTGCAAAATATATAGGTGAGGAAGATAGGACGCCTCCGTATTTTTGTACAAATATTACTAACACAACAAGTAACCTCTGTGATCCAATTTTAGAAATTTTTAATGCAAAGTCTCCAGTACGTCACATAGATTTTTACCCAAGTCGCGATGACGCAATTATTATTTCTGCGGGCGATACCGTGTCTGCTTTAGAAATAGATATCAGACTTCCTCAAAATATTTTTACTTTATATAAAGGAAAAAAGCCAGACTTCAGAATAAGTGGCAACAAAGTGTATGTAAAAGACGGTGACTTTGTTGGACAGTTTTCAGAAATCTAATCGTCAATATAATTATCCAGAAAATAGCCTAAAAACTGCTATTTTACAACACAAAAACAAGGTTTTGTGTTGTGGAGAAAGGCTTGGTTTTTGGAGTGTTTTTTGGTAAAATGAGCAGATAAAATATGGCAAAAGAAGAGAAAAAACCAGAGAAAAAAGGAGGCTATAATGCCGAGTCAATTTCAGTCCTAGAAGGTCTAGAGCCTGTGCGAAAGCGTCCTGGTATGTATATTGGTACGACTGGTCCAGACGGTTTCCATCATTTAGTTACAGAAATTTTTGATAACTCTCGCGATGAGGCGATGGGCGGTTTTGCCAACAACATTGAAATCGTTCTTCTTCCGCAAAATCGCGTGCGTGTCGTGGACAACGGTCGCGGAATTCCCGTAGACATTCATAAACAAACAAAAGTTTCTGCGCTTGAAACTATTATGACAACGCTTCATGCTGGAGGAAAATTTGGCGGTGACGGCTACAAAGTATCTGGAGGTCTTCACGGTGTGGGCGCATCTGTCGTGAACGCTCTTTCTATTTATGTAAAAGCAGAGATTCACAAAGACGGCGGATATTATATGCAGGAATATAAACAGGGAAAGAAAAAAGCTGCGGTTAAAAAGCTCGGTGCATCAAAACTCAGCGGAACGATTATTACTTTTGAACCAGATGAGGAAATATTTGGAAAACAAACTTTTGAATTTACTCGTATCGTGAGTCATATGCGTCAGCAAGCATATCTTGTAAAAGGACTTCGCATTTCTGTGATTGATGCACGAGCTGTCACAAAAGAAATTCCAGAAGGCACTTTTTATTTTGCAGATCTCGGGCTAGACGCGTCATCTCAAACTTTTTATTTTGAAGGAGGAATTCTTTCAATGGTAAAATTTTATAATCAAACTCTAAAACCAATTCACAAAAATATTTTTTATATAGAAAAGCCGACCAATGAATACGAGTCAGTAGAAGTTTCTCTTCAATATGTAGATGATATCACGAGTAGAATTCTCGCTTTCGCCAACAATATTTACACATCTGAAGGGGGCACACATCTCACAGGATTTAAAACCGCACTTACTCGTACGCTCAACGCCTACGCACGGAAAAATAATATCGTAAAAGATAACGACGACAATTTTACAGGCGAAGATGTGCTGGAAGGACTCACAGCAGTCGTTTCTATAAAGCTTCGCGAGATTCAATTTGAAGGTCAGACAAAATCAAAACTCGGTACTGTAGAAGCGCGCGGAGCTGTAGAAACCGTGTTTAGTGAAGGGTTTAATTATTTCCTAGAGGAAAACCCAGACGACGCGCGTTCTATAGTGATGAAGGTGCTTCTTGCAGTAAAGGCTAGAAAGGCTGCAAAAGCGGCTAAAGACAGCGTTTTACGCAAAGGAGCGCTAGAAGGAATGACCCTTCCTGGCAAGCTCGCCGACTGTCAGAGTAAGGACGCCTCAGAATCTGAGATTTTTATTGTAGAGGGAGATTCTGCGGGAGGTACTGCAAAGAGCGGTCGCGACAGACGTATTCAGGCGGTGCTTCCTTTGCGAGGGAAAATTCTAAACATAGAGCGCGCACGTTTGGATAGAATGCTAGAGTCAGAACAAATTAAAAATCTTGTGGTGGCTATGGGCACTGCTATTGGTGACACTTTTGATATTACAAAACTTCGTTATCACAAAATTATTCTTGCGACCGATGCCGACGTGGACGGTGCGCATATTCGCACACTTATTTTAACTCTTCTTTATAGATTTTTTAGACCACTTATAGACGGCGGTTTTGTATATATTGCTCAGCCACCACTTTATAAAATTAAAAGAGGAAAAGAAATTTTTTACGCTTACAATGAAGAAGAGAAAAATGAAAAGCTTGGAAAAGATGTCTTGCCTGAAGATATGATGGAGGAGGTTGTTAGCGAGGAAGGTGGGGATAATACGGAAGCCGAAGTAGAAAAAAGTAAAAAACCAAAACGCGACAAAATTTCAATTCAGCGATACAAAGGTCTTGGAGAAATGAATTCAGAAGAGCTGTGGGAGACAACGATGGATCCAAACAATAGAATTTTGAAACAGGTACATGTAGCAGACGGCGCGGCTGCGGACAAAGTATTTGATATTTTGATGGGTACTGATGTGCCTGCTAGAAAATCTTTTATTCAGTCAAATGCAAAGAAGGCGACGATAGATATATAGAGACCACAAACACAAAAGACTTAAAAAGGGTACGGATTTTTTGAAGCTTAAAAAATCCTGAAACGCTCGCGCCGTCGCGCTCGCGACCCCCTTTTTAAGTCTTTTGTGTTTGTAGTCATTTTATGTCTTTACGAAAGACCCTTTTTGCCTTACAATGCGGTATATTGCGTCGGTCGTATAGCGGCAATTACACGAGACTGTAAATCTCGCGACCATTGGTCTCCGGGGGTTCGAGTCCCTCCCGACGCACCACAAAGACGAAACAATCTCCCCCGCGGGAGATTTTTCGCTTTGTGGTGCTGTAATTATACACTTTGCGCGAACCTTTTTCGAGCGGAAACTGGACGAATGAATCAGCCCCGCCACCGCCTCGCAGAGCCTCGGCGGACACCAAAGAAAAATGTTCCTTGCTTTTCGGATTTGCGCGCGACCAATTTCTTCTAAAAAGGAAAGGACATTTTTCTTTGGTGTTCTGCCCGTGAAGTTTCCGGGCAGGTGGCGGGACTAATGCGGACTCGGTTTTGCGAAAACTATTTTTTGGGGAAAGGATTTCGCAAAACACTCGGCTAATCTTTTTTGAATTCGGAAGTCGCAAATGGAAAAGGAGGGGTTTGGGGAGGAATTTTCCATTTGCTCCGCTGTTTTCTTTTGGCGAAATTCGGGCGGGCAAAAGTTGAGAAATAATCTTATTCATGTTAGTATAGTTGTGAGGGTTAGTTTCAACGCTCATACTTATACTATCATACTATGGAAAGCAAACAAAATAGACAAATTGGGGATAAAATAAAAGTCTTTCGAGCAAAACAAGGACTAACACAGGACGCTCTTGCGAGAAAGTGCGATATTCCCTATACAACACTGACTAAAATTGAATCAAATGTGATAACAAAACCGTCAATCCAAACTGTAACCAAGATTGCGGAGGGGTTAGGAATAAGTATTGACGATTTAATCAAATAAAAATATGACAATACCAGACTATCAATCAGTAATGCTCCCTCTCCTAAAATTCGCAGGAGATAGTCAAGAGCACACAATACGAGAAGCGATTGACCATATTGCTGATACTTTTAAACTGACCGAGCAGGACAGAAAAGAAGTTTTGCCAAGTGGCTCACAATATATTATTGATAATCGTGTTGGTTGGGCTAGAACTTATCTTAAAAAAGCTGGACTACTCGAAACTCCAAAGCGATCGTATTTTAAAATAACTGAACTTGGGGTTGATGTTCTAAAGAAAAATCTACCGGAAATTAATATAAAATTTCTTGCACAATTTCCTTTATTTATAGAGTTTCGAAGTACCAAAAAAGAAAAAGACGAGCACGAAGAACAAGAAGCAGAAACCAGCTCAACACAGACCCCACAAGAGCTTTTGGAATATGGCTACCAGAAAATAAAGAAGGATTTATCGCAAGAATTATTGGGTTTTGTAAAACAAAGCTCGCCACGATTTTTTGAAAGATTAGTCGTGGAGCTCCTACTTTCAATGGGGTATGGTGGCTCTCGAAAGGATGCAGGTCAAGCAATTGGTCAAAGTGGCGATGGCGGGATTGATGGAATTATCAAAGAAGATAAGCTCGGTCTTGATGTTATTTACCTTCAAGCAAAACGCTGGGAGGGTGTTGTCGGTTCTAAAGAGATTAGAAATTTCGTCGGAAGTTTAGTCGGGCAGAAAGCCAACAAAGGAGTTTTCATCACCACATCCGGATTTACTAAAGATGCTTTGGAGTATGTGAAAACAATAACTCACAAAGTGATTTTGATCGATGGCGAAATGCTTACGCAATTGATGAGCGAAAATAATATCGGAGTTTCAAAAGTCATAAGTTACGATATCAAGAAAATTGACTCAGATTATTTTGTTGAAGAGTAAATTTATGACGAAGATTACCAAATCAAATACATCGCTAGATGAGCCACTAGAAAAACGAGAGCTCCAAGAAGCTATTTTAGAAAAAGAAAAGTTGCTCATTGAGCTTATTGAAGAAATTGAGCATTTCAAAATTGATCTATCGGTTGTTAAACAAGAATACGATATAAAAATCGGGCGACTGTATTTAAAATTAGACGAAGCCGATCTAGAAATTTTGAAATTCAAAAAGATTGAGGATTTAATCAATAAAGGTTTTTCTCTTGAAGAAGCGCAAAAAGTTGTGGAGGATACGCTAAAAAAGAGGCGTGAACAAATTGAGGAGGAATACAAAAAACTTAATGAGGAGGAAAAAGATATTGAGAAGCGAAAAACTATTTCTCAAGAGGAACAAGAAGAACTTAAAAAGCTATTCCACAAGCTTGCTCATAAGTTTCATCCCGACTTAACCGGGGGCGATGATTCAATGATGAAAAAAATCAATAAGGCTTATGCTGATGGTGATTTAGAGGCTTTACGTGCGATTGGTCAGGGTGGTGATATTGGAAATATCAGTATAGAAACTATTGAGGAACTAAAAAATAAATTAGCAAGATTAGAAGAATCAATTAATAAAGCTCTTTCTGAAAAAGATCAATTAAATCGTTCAGAGTGGGCTATTTTAAAAGAAAGTATTGAAAAGGCAAAAAAGCAAAAGCGTGATATTTTGAGCGAGCTTGCAGAAAAAGTGGTAGAAGATATTGCCAAAAAAGAAAACCAGCTTGATGAGCTAAAGAAAAAATATGGACGACAATAAAGACAAGAAAATAATAAAATCACCATACTATTCGCTAGAAAAACTTAGCGCGGATTCTAGTCTCGTAAAAAGAGGTTTGAGAGATTTGAGCATATGGCCAAAAATAGAGGAACTTTTTGAAAAGCTTAAAGAATTATTCAAGGATGGGAAAATTCAGGAATGCCTCAATATTTCCGAGGAGATATTAAAAACTGATTCGAATCACTTTTTCACTCTTTGTTATTATGGGAGATCTCTATATTTAGCTGAAAGATATCAAGAATCATTAAAAATTCTTGATCGTTGTCTCGAAGAAGAAAAACAATATTACTTTTTGTGGTCATTTCGTGGTGATGGTTATTACAAAATAGGTGAATATCTTGAAGCAATCAAGAATTACGACGAGTCATTGAGGCTAGAGTTATACGAATTTTGGTATAGGGCCACTGGCAGTGACCGAAAGTCTGGGGACCCATCAAAAACTCCGGAATCTGCGGATGCACTAGATAATCATATGTATTATTTTAGTGATGATAATAATGACAATAAAAATCTTGATGAAATTGGATTTTTTAGAAAAGCTTTATTTTATTTATCTACCAAATTTGAATCTTATCAAAAAGATGACATTGGTATTAAACGAGCTATTGACGCACTCCAAAAAGTATTAAAATTAAATCCCGATAATTGGTTCGCTAAAAATAAAATTGTTGAAACCCTGCAATCATTAGCTGAAAAACAAGTAGGCGACAATAATCAAGAAGCTCTTATAAATATTGATACTGCTTTAAATTTTAGTCCTGATAATGCAAATCTAATAGTGATAAAAGCCATTTTACTTCATGCTCTTGGCAATAAAGAAAGTGCAATTGAGTGGATTGGCATGGCAAAAGAAAAGTATCCCGACAATGATGGGATAGACAGCATTTATAAAAAAATACACAATCTAGAATAGATTTATGATAAATGCTCACAAACAACAATTGGAACACTTCATAAAGCATAAAGATTATTCGTCTGCCGAAAGTTTTTTAATATCGATTAAATCAGAATACCCAGATGATTTAGATTACTGGTATTTTTTAGTCAACATAAATCGAAAACTAGGACGAGTAGAACAAGCAGAGGAAATATGTCAAAAAGCTATTTTAAAATATCCTGATTCCAGCCAATTAAATTTTGAGTTGGGTATTATTTATCAAACAAAGGGTGAATTTAAAAAAGCGATTGAACACTTTAAAATAGTTATTGAAACGAAAGAGGATGTGTCATTAACTCAAGTGGTTGATACTTTAAATAGTCTGGCTTTAACTTATAAATATGCTGGTGATTTGGTAAATTCACTAAAATATTACAACTTGGCGCTAGAGGAACTTGCCCAAGGAATTTACATGGGTATCAAAAATGATCCATTACGTGGTACTGATTTGCAGGACACAGGCTTTAACTATACTGGCGAAGAGGAAGAGGGGTGGGTAAGACTCGCTACTCAAATCGTTATTAAAAATTCAGCCAACGATGGAATCAAGGCATGCAGATTTCCAACGGGAGAAACCGCTCAAAAAATTGTTAAAGAAAGTCCAGTGATTGGAGTCGCAATATATGACGACAAGGACACAAATCGTTATGTACTTCCCGCGTATTTCAGCTCTTTCTATCTTGCCTTAAAATCAAATATCTATTATTCAAACATTGTTAATAATATAGGAGTATTATATTCTGAAACTGGTGATAATGGAGAAGCAAAAAAATGTTTTGAGGAATCGATCAGATTTATACCAAAAGGGGTGGAATATAAAAATCCATATATTGGATTAGAAAGTTTACAGAAGAATAATGTATCTGAAAATATAGATAAACAAAGTGGAAATAAGTTTTTTGTGGTTCCGCAAACAGAGAAAGAGATTGAACAAAATCGTAAGAAGATAGAAGAATTACGTGCAAAAGGATTACTCCAAGAACATGAGAAAACGTTTGAGATTCAAAAAGATGGAACAGTTGTAGAGGAGGAATAATTTAGAATCCCGCCCGAATTCCCCCAAAACAAAAAGCGGAGCAAATGGAAAATTCCTCCCCAAACCCCTCCTTTTCCATTTGCGACTTCCGAATTCAAAAAAGATTAGCCGAGTGTTTTGCGAAATCCTTTCCCCAAAAAATAGTTTTCGCAAAACCGAATCCGCATTAGTCCCGCCACCTGCCCGGAAACTTCACGGGCAGAACACCAAAGAAAAATGTCCTTTCCTTTTTAGAAGAAATTGGTCGCGCGCAAATCCGAAAAGCAAGGAACATTTTTCTTTGGTGTCCGCCGAGGCTTTGCGAGGCGGTGGCGGGGCTGATTCATTCGTCCAATTTCCGCTCGAAAAAAGTTCGCGCAAAGTGTATAATTACAGCACCATGAAAAATTCATCAGAAAAATCAGGTCTACGGACTTGGATGGAAATAGACACAAAAGCAACCGCACACAATTATGAAGTAGTGCGTGGTCTTATTCCTGCCGATTGCAAACTCATGTCAGTAGCAAAATCAAATGCTTACGGCCACAGCCTTGTGGATTTTTCTTTGGAAATGCAAAAGCTTGGTACAGACTGGATCGGTGTGGATTCTATTGTAGAAGCTATTGCTGTCCGAAAAGCAGGAGTCACTGTGCCAGTTTTTGTGCTCGGTTACACACTCCCCGAAATGCTCGCGACTGCTGTGGAAATGGATATCAGTATCACTGTTTCAACATTTGAGACACTGGAGGCTATCACCGAAAGTAATTTTGCCCAAAACTCGCAAGATTCAAAACAAGGTCAGCAAAAATTAAAAGTGCATATAAAAGTTGATACTGGAATGCACCGACAAGGTTTTCAAGAAGGGGAGATGTTGCGTGTGATTAAAACTTTACAAAAACCTGCGCTTGCAGAAAAAATTGAAGTTGAGGGACTTTTTACACATTTCGCTACGGCAAAAAATCCGGCATTTCCTACACACACACTTGCCCAGATTGTTATTTTTGAAAAATGGGTGAATGCTTTTGTACAAGCCGGTTTCAAGCCGATTCGACACGCGTGTGCAAGTGGTGGAACATTTCTATTTCCTCAAGCGCACTTTGATATGGTGAGAGTAGGTATTGCTCTTTACGGCCTCTATCCATCGCACGAAACGCAACTTTTTATGAAAGAGAAAATTACACTCAAACCTGTGCTTACTTGGAAAACTATTTTGGGCGAAGTAAAAAAAGTACCGAAAGGTGAAAAGGTTGGATATGATCTTACAGAAACTTTACGTCGTGACACTGTGATGGGTATTTGCCCGATTGGATATTGGCATGGCTTTCCCAGAAATCTTTCAAGTATTGGATACGTAGTAGTTCGTGGCAAAAAAGCGCGAGTTGTCGGTCGCGTATCAATGGATATGATAAATGTTGATCTTACAGAAATTGACGGAGCAAAAGTGGGCGACGAAGTGACTCTTATTGGTCAGGACGGCGAGGAAGTTGTTTCCGTCGAAGACATAGCGAGTGCTGTAGCAAACTCCACTTACGAGGTTATTACACGCCTAAATCCGCTCATAAAGAGAATATACGTTTAATCTGTTGCTTTTTTTGAGGGCTTCAAGTATAGTATTGCCTATGTCACAAGATAGATTAATCAAGCTTGCTTGCAAAGATTGCAAGAATGTAAACTACCGAACAAGTAAAAACAAAAAGCTGGTTGAGCGAAAAATAGAGCTCAGCAAGTATTGTTCATTCTGCCGAAAGCGAACACCGCACAAAGAGGCGAAAAAGTAAATAAAAAATTGATGAAATAGAAAATCAGCGCGCCCAATTGGGTCGCGCTGATGAGGGTGATGGTTGCAATGTGCAACCATCACCCAGCTGTCATTACAAAACCTAACCTACTTTACGTACTCGGGATAGGGGTCGGCAAACCGTTCCATCAAACACGGGATTGAACTAGCTCTTTCTCCGTTTGAGAAGGGAACAAATACCCCACCCTTTCCATTTGGACACAACTTCTGCATCAGCTGCAGAAACAACTCCTCCTTTTCACCAAGTACGTGCATGCTCCCAGTAAACACCTGACCGTTCAGGGTTACAAAAACCATCATACCGTTGTTTGAGTCCCATCGCCCCCGAGAAGCAGGTGCCGCTTCTATGAGAGTGTTGTGGGAACCCATGGTGTAATAAAGACCGTCCACACGTACAAAGCCCAGCGCTCTGACGTCTTCAATAGTTTTTCGACTCAATTTGTTCATAAAGAACCCTCGTTTTAGCCCTACTTGCCACAATAGCGGAATTGCTAGTTGCTGGCATTTTGGTACTGAAAAGAGTATATCATATAGCACAAAAAAGTCAAGTATAGCTGTTTAGGTTTTCTAGGTTTTTTCTTTCAAAAAGTGTCAATATTTGCTAGCATTGATGAGTAGTCATTGGGCCTAT
>CALRHW010000003.1 GCA_943359555.1 Parcubacteria group bacterium
CTATTTTCCACAAACATTTTCCACCACAAATTTTTTATATTGTTTTTTAGCGTAACGCCAAGTGGTCCATAATCAAAAGAGCCTGCCATACCGCCATATATTTCTGAACCTTGGAATACAAAACCCCGCCTCTTGCAGAGCGATACTACTTTTTCCATCAGATCTTTTTTAGGCTCTCCTACGGTTTTTTGATTGTCTTTTTTCATTTTTATTACTTTACCACAAGATCATCTTTATCGCGGGATGCTGGGTCTGTATAAATATTTGTCGTTAGCACGTCTTTTGTAAGAATCACATCCTTACCTGTAAACTTATCTGTGCCTTTAAAATCCATAACGCCAATAATATCTGGCGACAAGCCCACTTGTGCAAGACTTGGCAAAAAAGATATCTGAAAAGCCACTTCGCGAGGAGCACTCACAGTACCTACTCCCGCTTTTATTTCCCCCGGACTCCAAACTATTTTATTTGTATCTTTATTGTATAAGATTTTTTCAGTGAGAGGACTTTTTATATCAGTAAAAGTGATATAAGGCGGGAGCGAAGCAGATACAGAAACGTTGCTCAAATCATTGAAAGAATTACTAAGTGTCCAAAAAACTGTATAAGTAGTCTCTTTTTCTGCTTTTGGTGGAATGTTTCCCCTATTTATAAAAGGTCCTGTTGAGTGCACTATGCGTGGAGTAAAATTTACATTCGTTGCAACTTTTATCTTTTGAGAAAAGTTATTTCCAATATTTTCTCCAGCTTGTGTACCAGAAAGTCTGGACGCATTTATATTTACATTTAGATTTACCTCTGGATTACGTAATGACGCGAGAGTTTGCGACGATATACCAAGCGTATTAAAATTAAAATTGAAGTGACCTGTCTCTCCCGGACCTATTTCTAAAAGCATTGGCGCATTTCTCTTGTCCCAAGTTATTTTATTGATCAGTGATTGATAAAAACCAAGATAATCGGAATTTACACTGCTACGATTTAGCGCATTGCCAGCAAGGGTCACATCTATAGAGGCGTTTTGAATACTCGTGGGCAGATTGTTTGTCCAGACGATATCGCCAGTGACAAGCTGACCAATTTGCACCACAGTATTGCCAGAAAAATCGCCGTTTATGGCAAGTCTGATGTCAAAAAATGGCTTTTGAATAAGCAGTGTTTCGGCTTTTGATATAAAATCAACATCAATTATTTTTTCATCATTTGGATTTGACGTACCAGCATTAAATCTAAAAGTTTTTTCTTCGTCATTTTGACCAGTTATTTTTCCATTTATTATTACGGTGCGTTTTTCTTTTGGGTTTAGATCGCCAATATTCCAGACATTATTATCAAAAGAAGGCTTTGGTGTAGCCGTCGTAAAAGTAAAACCAAAAGGATAATCTACTTTTATTAATAGATTTTTTATGAGAGTGTTTGAATTGGAAGTTAGTGTGACAGTCAAAGACATATCTTGATTATTATTTACTTCTTTTGGATAATCTACGGAAAAAAGTACTGGCGACGAACTTATAGATAATTGATAATTTTTATCTTTTGTAAATGTTGCATTTGAACCATACACTTTATAATCAACACTTACTTTTACATCTTTTATATCATCTTTTTCACCAAATAAAATTGCTTTCACTGTTCTTGTAACACTCTGACCAGATTCCACACTACCTATATCTACTTTTTGGCGAGGAAGATCTACTGAAATATCGGCTGGCTCACGAGTACCTAAAGGATATTCTATGAGAAACTCTGCACCTTCTAGTGAAACATTATTGTTGTTGGTGAGCGTCAAATCAAATACCAATTCCTCTCCACCACCGACGGCAACAGGACCTCTTATAATAATATCTACGTTTTTAGAAGAAACGGTGTTAAAACCGCCGTAAGAAACATATACAAAAACTGTAATCGCGAGACAGAAAAAAACTATTGAACCGATAAAAAATTTCCTAAAAAAACCGTCTCTGTTTTTTGGTTCTACATATTCTTCTGCAAGTGTTTCTGAAAGAGAGTCACCAGAACGCCATCTGGGAGATACCTCAAAAACAGGTTTAGTAAAAACCCCGCGTTTTTCTTCATCTTTATGTGGAGTCCTAGAATACAAGTCACGCTCCTTGCGATCTATTTTACTTTGGTCTTTATTTAGAGCCATATAGGAAAAATTATACCACAAGACTGGCTCTAAAGTTGGCTTTCTTTTATAGCTCTGTTTATTTCTCTTACAGCAGTCGTGCGATGAGTGCTCATTTCTGAAACGAGCTTTTTATCCCAATCGGCAGTAGCGATAAATGGGGTAAGGTGGAAATCAGACATAAAATACCCCAGATTGTGCACAATACGGAGCATCATAATGCATTCGGTATTACGCAATTCTTGCTCTGTAAAATCGTTTTCTTCAATAAAATTAAATCCCGTGTGAACAATATCAAAAAGCTCTGTGTTTTTTTCTTCACCAACAACGAGTTTTTTTATGAGCGATAAAGCGTGCGCACAGACGATGAATTTGTGTTTGTTTTGCGTTTGCGAAAATTTGTGATAAAAATTTTTCTTTGGCAGAGCACTTGTTATCTTCCATTCGTGTTTTCCACGAACAAAAGAAATAGACGACAAACAAAAATCGGCGAGTCCATAACGGAGTTTTGATTTTATTTCGCGTACGGAACGCGCGCTCGCAAATACAAGCCCAAGGTCTCGTGTAAATACTTTAAAAAATAAATTTGCTTCACCAAAAGGATGACTACTGAGTACAAAACCTTCTGTTGTATAGATGTGATGAGCCATTGAAAAACTTCGTTAAGAAACTTGATTAAGAAACTTTTTCTACTTTAAATATAAATTCTGCATCTCCGATTTTTAATTTTTCTGCTCCGTCGTATGCATGCTCGGACAAAATTTCTTCACTTAAAACGTCTTTTATCAACGCCGTGGCGGAAATCTCTTTTTCAAACTTCTTGAAAAGACCCGAGCCAACTTTATTTGCCGTTACATAAAGTCGTGCGCTGTCGCCCACTGTAAGCATTTCTTTTTTGCGGAGTTCTTGAATGTGACGAATTATTTCTCGGCAATCACCTTCTAATTTTAATTCAACAGAAATTACTGTATCCAAAACTGCGTCAGTCATGAGCGACGCATCAAACACAACTTCTTTTACATTTAACTCATCTGCGATGAGAGCAACGAGCTCATCTCTGCCAGCCAAACGCGCACTTTTTAGGGTCACTTTTGCGAGCGGTTGTCGCACTTTTATGCCGGCTTTTGCACGAAGTTCCAAACCAATACTTGCAAGCGCGCGCACTTCCGCCATTTCTTCAAGCAACATCACGTCACCGAGAGCTTGCATTCCTATCTCTGGCCAATCTTCAAGATGCACACTTTCAAGCGTACCGTCAGTGACGATTTCTTTTGCCTCACCTTGTTCTGCAAGTTTTTTATAAAGAATTTCAGCATAAAAAGGCGTAAATGGAGCCATATATTTTGAAAGTTCGCGTAAGACATATTTTGTCGTAGCAAGTGCGCGCGTTTTGTCGGCTAAATCTTCAGATTTAAATCGGTCACGAGAACGCCGTATATACCAAGTAGAAAAATCGCCGACAAAATCTCGTATTGATCTTCCTGCTTCAAAAATATTATAAGCATCAAGAGCTCTCGTACCCTCACCTACCAGCTGATGTAGTCGCGCGATTATCCATCTATCCAAAACATTTTTACTATCACTTTTTGCGTGCACATTTTTGTCTGCATACGTTTCATAAAAAGTCGCGATGTTGGTCAATAGGTTGAAAACTTTTTTTACCACTTCATCTACGGTTTTTTCATCAAAGTTTTTTGCTTCGCCGGGTTGATTGACAGTAAACATCCAAAGACGCAAAGCATCTACCCCGTATTTGTCTATCATTAGCCACGGATCTATCACGTTGCCAATAGATTTTGACATTTTTTTTCCTTCTCCATCTAAAATATGCCCGAGACAAATTACATTTTTATAAGCTTTGCCTTTTCCTGTAAGCGCACCTATTGCGTGCAAAGTATAAAACCAGCCACGCGTCTGATCTACCGCTTCGCAAATGTAATCTGCGGGATAAGCGAGCTTTTGTGCGTCTGTTTTTTTTGCATCATTTCTGTTTTCAAAAGGATAATGTGCTTGCGCAAAAGGCATTGCGCCACTATCAAACCAGACATCAAGCACCTCTTTTACACGAGTAAGTTTTTCGCCATTTTTATCGCGGAGTTCTACTGCATCAATAAAAGGCTTGTGTAAATCAATTTCAAAATTTTCATTATGCGGAAGTGCGCGCCAATCTATTTCGCGTGCCTCGGCGTTTTCAAAAGAAGAATCTTGGTAATGTTCTATTATTTCTTTCACGCAGTAACCATGCGAAGAAAGTGTAATTAAGTTGAGCGGTCCGCCATGACTTACAATTAAAATAGTTTTGCCTTCATATTGCTTGTCTATATCGTACATAAAATCACATGTACGCAGTCGCAAGTCGCTGGGACTTTCTATTTCTTCTTCTGCTGAAGAGTTTGGATGTTTTTCAAATCTATCTTTTATACTTTTAAATGAGGAGATAAATTCGCTCCACGTTTTTCCATTCCATTTTTTTCCTAGATGCGATTCTCCGAGCCTTTTATCTTCCACGATTTTACCTTTGAAACCTAGCTCGTGGGCGATTATTTCAGCTGTTTCGCGAGCACGCTGAAATGGCGACGTGATGATGAGGTCAATTTTTTTGTCCGCCATTTTACCCGCTAAGAGTCCGCTCGCTTCTTTTACCTGTTTTTGTCCAAGTGTGGTGAGTGGATCTTTTTCTCTTAAATCGGAACTAATAACAGCGACGCCTGCATTTGACTCCGACTGTCCGTGACGCATTAAAATAAAATTATTTCTTTGCGGAATCATTGCCTTTAGCTCGTCCACAGAACCTATCACTGTACGCTCACCTTTTGCATTTTCCCAAATAGGAAGCGGTGTTCCCCAATATCTTTCGCGAGAAATGGCCCAATCTTTTACTTCGCGAAGCCATTCACCAAAACGCCCTTCACGGATATGCTCTGGATGCCAGTTGATAGTTTCATTTTCGGCAACCAGCTCGTCACGCAAAGCCGACATTCTGATGTACCAAGAATCACGTGCGTAATAAATGAGTGGAGTTTTGCAACGCCAACAATGCGGATATGAATGTTTTACATTTTCTTGTTTAAAAAATAAATTTTTTGATTTTAAATCGCTGATGATGTCTACATCAAGTGTCGGTTTTCCGTCTTCATTTTTTTCTTTTACAAAACGTCCAGAAAGAAAATCCATATCTGGCAAAAAATGTCCGTCTTCTGATACGAGATGAAATTTTGGTAAACTTTCGCGTGTGCCTAGTTCAAAATCATCCTGACCATACATCACTGCAGTATGCACAATACCCGTGCCGTCTTCTGTCGTCACAAAATCCGCTGGGTAAACTTTATATGCACGAGCAAACGCTTCCTTACTTTCGGGATTTTTGTCTGCAAATTTTTGCGCAAGGTGTGGATAAAGGGGTTCGTATTCAAGACCCACCAAATTTTTTCCTGTATACTGATGTCCGATATTTATATCTTCTAAACCTAAATCCTTTGCTCTATTTATGGCGACGATAAGATATTCTCCATTTACCTGATAGGCTCTGTAATTTGTTTCCAAATTAACAGCAATAGCAACGTTCCCCGGCAAAGTCCACGGCGTCGTCGTCCATGCGAGCAAATAAACATTATCGCCAGGTAAATTAATTTTCTCGCCATTTTTTATTTTAAATTTCACATAAACCGACAAATCCTTTACATCTTCATAACCTTGCGCGAGCTCGTGTGACGAAAGAGCCGTTCCGCATCGCGGACACCATGGTAAAACTTTGTAATCTTTATAGAGTAAATCTTTTCCGCCGACCTGACGTTCCGAAACAGTCTTCAAAATATTCCACACAGACTCCATATATGTTTTTTCATAAGTGATGTATGGATTTTCTCGGTCAAGCCAATATCCACTTCGGTCGGTAAATTTTTCCCACAAATCAATCTGTTCCCATACATTTTCTCTACACTGTTGATTAAATTTTTCAACGCCATAAGCCTCAATTTCTTTTTTTGATTTTAGACCGAGTTTTTTTTCTACTTGAATTTCTACTGGCAACCCGTGTGTGTCCCATCCGCTTTTTCTGTTTACATGAAAACCTCGCATTGTTTTGTAGCGAGGAATAATATCTTTAAACGCACGAGCAATAAGGTGGTGAATTCCCGGCTTTGCATTTGCAGTCGGTGGACCCTCATAAAACACAAAATCTCCTTCAGGTGAAAGCTTTTTTAGTGATTTTTGAAAAATATCGCTCTCGCGCCAAAATTCAAGAATTTTCTCTTCGTTTTGTGAGACTTCACTTTTTTCCGTAACTTTCTTATCTTGCATATCAAAATACTATCATTTTTGGACGTTTTTACAAAAAAGAAACCTTTTTTTACTTAAGGGTAAATTTAACAAACGGCACGTAGCGGCGACCATCAACCTTACCAACGGAACCTTGTATGAAAAACCGTCCATGTCACCACCACTAATTATTTCCATAAATATTTTTAGGTTGTATCTAATTCGTGATCTTATTTCATCACAGAGCTTTTCATATCAACTATTTCTTGATTTTTTGAAGCTTTCTTAAAGCACTCTTTTAATAGCCGTGACCATTAAAACTCTCGCGATAAGGGTTGCGAGCAAACTAACCAAAGCCGTAACTTTCGATTTCTCGTCTGCTAAAAATAATATATCAAAAAAAACAACCCCCAGTGCACGAAGCACCGGGGGAGGCGAGGGTCGGAACAAGAGTCCAAGATTCAAAGGGACAAAGTCCCAAGGACTTAGTATCAAGAGACAAATTTGCGAACCGCAAGGAAACGATAACCGGAACCCCAGATAAGGTCGCTCTGACGGAGGGAGACGAGGAGGTGGATGTCCCGCAAGGCACCGTCCACGCAGAGGATCGGCACGTAGGGGTAACCACCAATCTTACCAACGGAACCAAGAGCGGCTATCGGAAACTTGCGTTGTCCGTCCTGGTTTTTCTTGCCGAAGGCGAGGATGTGTTCAATACCTGCAACTTTCCATGGTTTGTTCTTGTCGTCAATCTCAATCAACCTGATCGCGTCTTTCGACGTGATGTTGCGATTGAAGTGAAAGACCTTCCTCTCATACTGAATGATACCCTGGCCCTTGATCGGGAAACGCTTGGGAGTGATGTCCCCGTGGGTCAGGTCGTAATGACCGGAAGCGATCATGACATCCAAAGTTTCATCGAAATTGACAGTGAGGATGTCTGGACCAGAAATGATCTGGCTCAAACCGAGAAACTCGCGAAAGCGAGTGCGATCAGGAATACTTCCCTGAACCGAGGCCTCCGCAATGTCGGAAAGACAACCGCTTTCGAGAATGCTGACCTGAAAGATGTCGCCGGTAACGCCCTTTTCATCAAACTGGGCGTGGGCTTTGACCAACTGTGACTCAGAAACTGAACCTTGCATTAGTAACCCCCGAAATGCCAGTCTGCTTTTGCAGGTGGCTGGTTTGCGAAACATGCTACAAGCGACACGATGTCGCCATAGCCTAGAAAGCCCTATGTTTAAGGCCCTTTAGGCTATGGCGAGGTTTGCAAATTGTTTCAAGGTTCTATCTTTTGCTACTATACACCTATTGTGACTTTGTGTTAATAGCAGTCTAATATTGTGGTAATTTAAAAACTCTCCACCTCCACAATTTCATAACTCTCAATCTCCTCCCCTTCACCTTTAAAAATAAACTTTGCGCGGAATTTTTTGCCAGCGATAGCGTCCGCGAGCCAGAGTTTGTCATCCACCCACATTTCATCAAAAGGAATAGCTGAAATAGTAAACCACTGCGGTCGCATCTCTTCACTCTCGGTCGGCTCGCCTTCCCATTTTGTGCAGAAAAATACATGGACGAAAAGTTTTGCATCGCCTTTATCTGGAAAAATAAAATTTATTTCGCCGACTTTTTCAAGATCGTCCTGATTTATCGTGACACCAATTTCTTCTTTTACTTCACGCACGGTTGCAGTCCGTGCTGTTTCCAACACCTCAAGCTTGCCTCCTACACCGTTCCATTTACCCACACCAAAGCCTCGCTTTTTCATTGCGAGAAGTATTTCATCTCCGCGACGCAAAAAACATAAATTTGCGAGTTGCATTTATATAATTATATTTTTGTATTATAAAAATAACAAAAAACTTTATCAAATCTTTATGAAATCTTCATAAGTAAAAAAGTATAATTTCTGAATGCCAGAAAAACCAAACAATTACACGTTTATAGATAGTCAGAATCTGAACCTTGGTATACAGAAACTTGGATGGAAACTAGACTATAAAAAATTTCGTGTATATTTACGAGAGAAATATGGCGTGGAAAAAGCTTACATGTTTATCGGTTTTGTGGGTCTAAATCAAAAACTTTACGATAAACTGGAAGAAGCTGGATTTATACTAAAATTCAAACCCACGATACCTGACGCTGATGGAAAAATCAAAGGTAATGTGGACGCAGACTTGGTGCTTCAGGCTCTTGTTGATATTAATCAATACAATCAAGCTATTATCGTATCAAGTGATGGAGATTTCTACTCGCTCGTGCAGCATCTTTATCAAAATGGGAAACTTAAGGTAGTAATGAGTTCTGATGAAACCAATTGCTCTACTCTATTAAAACAAACAGCAAAAGGTAAAATCAATTTCATAAATAATTTAAAATATAAAAAAGACGTGATAAAGTTTTTTACATCTTCTCCGGCGCTTCAATACCTAAAAGCCACAGACCGTTTTGCATCACTATTTTGAAAGCGTGAGTGAGAGCAACGCGATATGGCGACTTTGCGTGATTTTCCGTACCCGACTCTGCGATGATAGGTGTGTTTGCGTAATAACTATTAAAACTTCCTGCGAGCTCGGTGAGATAAGTGACGATGAGCTGCGGGGCAAATTCTTTTTTGGCGCGCTCGGTAATGTCGGCAAATTTTGCTAGCATTTTTTCAAGCTCGCCTGCGGTGTCGGCATCTGTGTCGCCCGCTCCGCTTGTGTCGTCGTCGGACTTGCCTGTCTTTTTTACACTCGCCGAAATACCCGCTTCTTTTGCTTTTCGTAAAATTGAACACGCGCGCGCATGCGCATACTGTAAATATGGACCAGAATCGCCTTCAAACGAAAGCGACTTTTCAAAATCAAAAATAATATCTTTGCCAGAAGACTGACGAAGTATAGAATATTTTATTGCACCCACAGCCACTTGCGACATGATGTCTGTTTTCTCGGTGTCGCTCAGCTCTCTGTCTTTTATTTTTTCATACACAAGTTTTTCTACATCCACGATGAGCGACTCACCCGTAATGACATTTCCTGTGCGAGAAGACATTTTTCCACTGGAAAAACGGAGCATTCCATGACCAATGTGCCGAGTTTTATTGGCAATTTCTGCATCCACAAACTCTAGTGCTTTGAGTATAACTTTATAATATTCATTCTGCTCATTTGCTGTCACGACGACAGATAAATCAAAATCTGTTTTTTCAAATTTCATTTTACTCAGACCAAGCTCTTTTGTTTCATAAGTCGGCAATCCCTGAGAATTTACAAACACGCGCGTGTGAAGACCGTACTGTTCACCCTTGAAAACAATCGCTCCGTCACTTTTTTCAAAAACATTTTTAGACAAAAATTCTTCCACGATAAAAAGTCCGCGCGGAGCCGTTTCGCTTTCAAAAAAATAGTAATCAAACTTTGTGCCGAGCTTTGCGTAAATATCTTCAAAATGATCAAGACTCACCTTCCTTCCCCAATCATAAAGCTCCACCACTTTCGGATCTGATTTTTCGTAAATAGTTTTGTTGAGCACGTCAATTTCTTTTTTTGCACTTTCATCTTCATTGTACGCACAGGAGCCGTGCACATAAGCGCGACCCAAAAACGCAGATTTTTTTGTGAGGTCTTCTTGTGTGTGTGGCATTTCGCCCGAAAGCTCTTTCATTCCCCATATCGCTTTTGCCACATGAAGCCCAACGTCACCTTGATAGTTGGCGCGTTTTACTATCGCTCCACTCCATTCTGTAATACGTGCAAAAGATTCGCCGATAGTGTTGCTCATCAAGTGACCTATGTGAAATTCTTTAAACGGGTTTGGGTCTGTGTATTCAAAAATAATCCGCTCTCCTTTTCGTGTAGAGTTTTTTCCAAAATCTGCGCCTGATTTCAAAATATCTTCTATAAGCTCGCTAAAAAATGTATCTGAAAGATAAATATTTATAAACTGCCCGACGACAACGACATTTTTTATATATTTATTTTTTTTGAGCTCAGCAAATGAAAAAGCGGAAATATCTGCCGTTTTATCTTTTACAAAAAAAGAGAAGTCGCCGTTTTTCAAATCTTTCGGATGCGACAAAATTGCACCGTCTATGTCTACGCCAGATTTTTTTAATTCTTTTTTTATTGTTTCTTTAATGTTTTTCATTTTTATTTTAATTTTTTTGGCTTTTTTGGTTTTTCCTGCGAATTCGTTTTTGCTATTTTTAGCCGCGACTCACTTTCCCGTGCTCCCAAAGCGCCCTTCCCCGCGCACACTTTCGCTGAGCTCAGTCACCTCCTCTACCGTCGTATTTTCCTTTTTTTGAATTATCATCTGCGCAACTCTGTGACCTCTTTCAAAATTATGCACCTCGGAAGAAAGATTTATTAGACTTACAAACACCTCACCGCGATAACCCGAGTCTACTACTCCGCCAAGTACCTTGAGGCCATTTTTTGCAGACAAACCACTTTTGTCCCAAATCAGCCCAACGTAGCCTTCAGGAATTTCCATTGCAATACCAGTAGAAACGGAAACTCTCGCGCTCGGTGCAATCACAACACTTTCCAAACAAAAAATATCAAGTCCTGCATCACCTTGGTGAGCATAACTTGGCAACACGGCGTCTGGCTTTAATTTTTTTATTTTGAGATTAAGCGACATTTTTTCTTTACAATTTCAAACACACGCTCATGCACAGCTTCCGGCAACATACACACCATTCCTTTACAACATTCTATTTTTTCCCAACCCTTATCATTTTTTGATAAATCTATTCCAGAATTTCTAGAGTTTTTTAAATAAGTTAGATTTTCTTCAGCAACATCAAGCCTACCTTTTAAGTATTTCTTTTTTATCTTCATTATCTTATTTTTCAACCATTCTTTACTTACTTCAAATGGCACGTCTAAATAAATAACGAGGTCTGGACGTGGAATTTTGAAAACGGAATATTCCATCTTGTCCAACCAAGACATAAACTCTTTTCTTTCTTTCGGGTTGTCTATTTTTCCACCTTGATGAATTTGATTTGCACTCACATATCTATCTGCGACGACGGTGTAGCCTTCGTCTATCCATTTACGAATCATTTTACTTGATTCAAAACGGTCGCCCGCATAAAGCACAGAGGCAACTCGTGGGTCTATTTCTGAAAAATCCCCATAAGCGCCGGCGAGATATTCACCGATAAGTTTTCCAAAAAAATTGTTTTCGTATTGAGGAAAATCAATTAATTTCACCTTTATATTGAGCGATTTAAGTTTTGCCACCAAAAGACGTGTCTGTGTGCCCTTGCCTGATCCATCTATTCCATCTATAACTATAAATTTTCCTTTTTTCATTTTGTGCGGTTTTTTAAATTTTAATTTTTCATCAGTCGGTTTTTTGCGCTACTTTTTCGCACTATTTTTTCCGCAAAATTTTATCAATTTTCTGCGCGACATCAATCATTTCTTTTTCTTTTGCTCCGCGAGTGGTTTCCGCCGCAGTGCCCACTCTGATTCCCGACGGATCAAATGGCGACCGCGTTTCGTATGGAATTGTATTCTTGTTTACAATAATTCCCGCTTTCTCTAGGCGGTCGCTTGCGTCCTTTCCAGAAAGGCCTTTACCGCCCATCCAAGTATCTATGAGTACAAGGTGGCTATCTGTCCCGCCAGAAATTATTTTCCAGCCGAGAGATTTGAGCGTGTCTGCAAGCACGCGTGCATTTTTTACGACTTGCATTGCATATTTTTTGAAAGCTGGAGTATCTGCTTCTTTTAGTGCAACGGCGACAGCCGCTATTTGATTTAAATGTGGACCACCTTGCATGCCGGGAAAAACTGCTTTATCTATTAGTTTTGGCAAATCACGCACATCTTTACGGACGAAAATCATCGCACTACGAGGGCCACGAAGAGTTTTGTGCACAGTTGTTGTGACCACGTCAGCGTATTTAAATGGACTCGGATAAGCACCGCCTGCCACGAGGCCTGCGAAATGAGACATGTCTACCATTAAATACGCACCACACGCATCAGCAATGTCGCGGAATTTTTTAAAATCAACTGTTCGCGGATAAGCGGTAAATCCCGCAACAATAATATTTGGCTTGTGTTCAAGCGCGAGCTTTTTGAGCGACTCATAATCTATCACTTCGGTATTTTTATCCACGCCATACGGCACTTGATTCCAAAATTTTCCAGTGATAGAAACTTTATGTCCGTGGGTGAGATGTCCGCCCTGATCCAAACTCATTCCCATTATTTTTCCGTGTGGAGAAACAAGCGCGACATATACGGCGACATTTGCTGGTGAGCCAGAAAGTGGCTGGACGTTTACATGCCAATTTTTCGGCGCGAGCTTAAAAAGTTTTAGCGCGCGCGATTTGCAAAGCTCCTCTATTTTATCTACTACAGTCTGTCCGCCGTAATATCTTTTTCCCGGATAACCTTCTGCGTATTTATTGGTGAGTTCACTACCAAGCGCTGTGAGCACGTCCTGCGAAACATAATTTTCTGAAGCAATAAGATTGACAACTTTTTTTTGTCGCTCGTTTTCTGCTTTGATTAGTTTTTCTATCTCTCGGTCTTTCATTATTGTCATTTTAGCATAGATGATATAATTTTTATATGAAAATTTATAATGACATTTTGAAGGAAATAATGGATAAGGGTGTAGACAGAAAGGGTCGAAATGCGGTGACTAGAGCTCTTTTTGCCAAACAAATGCGCTTCAATCTAGAAGACGGTTTCCCTGCTGTAACGACTAAAAAACTCGCGTTCAACGCTGTAAAAAGTGAGCTTTTATGGTTTCTTGAAGGAAGCTCAGACGATAACCGCTTAAAAGAATTAAATGGAAGTGAAAAAACTATTTGGACAGCAAACGCAGAAGCAGACTTTTGGATACCAAAAGCAAAATTTCCCGGCGACCTCGGAAGAATTTACGGCGTACAATGGCGTGCGTGGCGAAAACCAGACGGCACTACTATAGACCAAATAAAAAGGGTTGTGGAAAAATTAAAAACAGATTCAAATGACCGTAGACTTATCGTGACAGCGTGGAATCCTGGCGAGCTAGAAGAAATGGCGCTTCCGCCTTGCCATATTATTTTTCAATTCTTTACAAACCCAGAAACTAAAAAACTTTCTTTACATATGATGCAAAGAAGTTGTGATATGTTTCTAGGTGTGCCATTTAATATTGCTTCATATTCTCTTTTGCTCGCGATGATCGCGCAGGTCACTGGATTTACTCCGCACGAGTGTATTCTTACATTAAATGACGCGCATATTTATCACGAGCATTTTGATGCCGTAAAAGAACAACTCTCGCGTGAGCCTATGAAACCACCGAAACTTTGGCTCAATCCTGAAATTATGGACATAGATAAATTTACAATGGACGATATAAAGCTCGTGGGCTACGAACATCATCCGCCGATAAAAGCGCCGATGATTGTTTAATTGCGCTTATAATTTTTGCAAAAATTTTAAAAAAATGATTACACTTATTACTGGCGTAGATAAAAATTTCTTAATTGGAAACGGAATAATGCTTCCGTGGCCAAAACTTCCTGCAGATATGGCCTTTTTCCGCGAAAAAACTTTAGGCAAAACTGTCGTTATGGGAGCTGTGACTTTTGAATCACTTGGAAAGGCGTTGCCGGGCAGAAAAAATATTGTGCTTTCATTGTCACCGCTCAAAGCAAGTTTAGATAAAACAGATATAACTATCCATGATTCTATCGCGCCTGTTTTGGAGCTCGCTAAAAATGAAGAGGTTATGATAATTGGCGGGCGGACTATTTATAGAGAATTTATTCCTTACGCAGACAAAATTCACGTCACTTTCATAGATGGCGATTTTACGGGCGATGTCTATTTCTCAATGACCACAGTAGATTTTTCTAACTGGAAAAAAACTGAGGAAATCGTGCGCGAGCCCGACGAAAAAACTCCTTTCAAGCTCACATTTACTACATTTGAGAAAAGTTAAAAAAAATATTTTTCGTGTGAGCTATTTAAACTGCTTCGCTAATTTTGGCCCAGATTGTTTTACATAATTTGAAGACATGTAGTCATAAATTTTCTCGGAAGTTTCAGTAGTGCGCTCAAGAGACACTTTTGCTATCGGCTGACCGTGACGCACGATGAGATCCTCAAACGGTCGCACTTCCAGCGTAAGAGTGCGCCCTTTTCCCTCGGCGTTTTTACCCCAGCCCCATCCTGGGTCTATAAACCCAGCGTAATGCGAACGAAAATCGCCACTTCGCTCGTCCATCGGCAACATTTCGCAAGCAAAATCGGGCGGAATACGCACTGCTTCGTTGGTAGAGAGAATGTAGAAAGAGCCTTTTTTTAAATATAAATACCCATTTTTCGCGGGCTTGACCGGCTTGAAAAAGTGACGCGAATCGTAAAATTTTATTTTCGCCAAATCAATCGGTTTTTTTGAAAACACGGATTCAAAGCCGACATTTTTATGTTCAAGATCTAAAGTAAGAATAAGCGAGCCGTCATTGTCACGCACTTTTATTTCATCATAGTTGTAGGGTTTGCCATTTTTTCGCCACAAAAATTTATGCTCCCGCATCGCTACCGCGAGTTTAGTGTTGGTGAGACGAGTGTCAGCATTAAAAAATCTAATCTGATTTACACTAAGTCCGCGATAAAGCTTTATGGAAAAAGTCCTCGGTACAATAGAAACCCAAAGCTCGCCAGAAAAACCCGCTCGCACAGAATCGTATCTGGACATACCGTCGGCAATAAGTCGCACGTGCGTATCCAGCCGACCAGTCGTAGATTTTGGATTACAAAAAGCATAAATATCGCGTGGCAAATGAAGTGTTTCATTTAATCGCACGATATACATTTGATCTTTTTCAAGAGCTTCACCGAGCGAATACTTTTTCTTGCGGATTTTTTCTAAAACATCGCGGACAGTTTCATTTTCTTTCGGCGGAAAAATTCCTTCTACTTTATATATTTCGTCCGACAGCGAAAGATCCAAAGATGCGGGTTTTATATTTTCCAGCTCGGTGTTTTTTATAGAACCATTTTCTACCAATTTGAAAATCGTTTGATACGGCAAAGCACCACCGCTGACTTTTTTACGCTTCATGTTGTCTACATAATATGCAAGACCGAACCAAAAAGCAAAATATAAATACCATCTAATTCTCTTCATAATTTATAACTATTCCCATGCCTCAGAAGACCAAAATAAATATTCGGCTTTGCTTAAAAAAATAAATACGAGTGAAGAAAAGTTTTTGGTTTTTCTAAGCGAAGCAAAAAACAAAATTGAATACACTCACATAAAGAAAAAGGCCCCGTAAGGACGAGCCTTACAGGAGCTTTTTCATTGTGATAAAAATATTATAGCAAAGGTGTTTTGTATGTCAAACTAAAAACCGCACTCAGGCGGCCTTTTAGTTTTTTTGTTTTTAGTCTATTACCTCTACTCCCATTGAGCGGGCGCTTCCTGCGATTATTTTTGAAGCGGCGTCTAGGTCGTGAGCGTTTAAATCGGGCAGTTTTTTCTCGGCGATTGCGCGGATTTGAGCTTTGCTTATCTTTCCTGCCTTTTTAGTTTTATTTGTTCCAGAACCTTTTTGTGCACCAATAGCTTTCAAAATAAGACTTGAAGCTGGTGGCGTTTTTAGAACAAAAGTAAATGTTCGGTCTTCATAAACAGAGATTTCAACAGGCACAATATCGCCCATCATTTCTTTGGTTTTGTCGTTAAATTGCTTTACAAATTCACCGATGTTTACTCCAGCTTGTCCAAGGGCTGGACCAATAGGTGGAGCTGGGTTTGCTTTTCCCGCAGCGATGACTAACTTTAATTTTTTTGTTATTTTTTTTGCCATAATTTTTATTTTTGCGACACGTGCGTGTGCCTGTTCCGTGTGGATTACCTTACCTTAAATTTTCTTTACTTGCAAGAAATCTAGCTCAACTGGAGTTTCCCGCCCAAACATAGCGACGAGCACTTTTACCTTGCCTCGCTCATTGTCTACTTCACTCACTTTACCTTCAAGGTCTTTAAACGGACCGTCAACTATTTTTACAGAGTCTTCTGGAGCCAAATCAATGTTGTGTTTTGCAGTATCTGCATTCATTCTTTTGAAAAGATCTTCAACTTCTTTTTTTTCAATCGGTACAGGATAAACGCCAGAACCTACGAAACCCGTAACTCGCGGAGTGTTGCGTACGACATACCAAGAATCATCGGTCACGAGCATGTCCACAAGAATATATCCAGGATATATTTTTTCCTCTTCTTCCACACGCTTGCCGCCTTTTATTTTTATTTTTTTCTCAGTCGGCACGATGACGTTAAAAATTTTGTCTTCCATTCCTAGAGATTCAATACGCTGTTTTAGATTTCGCATCACTGCGTTTTCGTATCCTGCATATGTGTGAATCACGTACCAATTGCGACCTTCTTGTATTTTTTGTATAGACATATTTTTTTAAATGACGAACTTTTCCAAAAGCTTTGTAAAAATAAAATCAAAAAAGCCGAGAAAAAAAGCTACACTAATAGAAATAAGGATGACGATAATAGTAAAAATAACGGTCTGACGACGAGTCGGCCAGCTCACGTGTTTGAGTTCTACTTTTGTTTCTTTTATATAGTCTATGATTTTCATGATTTTTAATTTTTAAGTTTTGCCCGATTTTCTTAAGAAAAAACGCCCGAAGGCGGTTACAGAACTATAATACTCTTTTTGGTGAGAGTGTCAAATGAAAAAATATTCTAGGACTGGTCTTTCAAACAAACGAAACAACCTTAAAAGGGGGTCGCGAGCACGACGGTGCGAGCGTTTCAGGATTTTTTAAGCTTCAAAAAATCCGTACCCTTTTAAGGCTGTTTCGTTTGTTTTAAAAACTACCTATTTAATCTCATAAACAATCGTCACATTTGAAGTAACCTTGCTTTCCCCTGCTGGAAGCTGGGGAGCAGAGCCACCGACACCACCCATTTCCATCGTTATGTCTTTTGCGTAGTACATTGGTATAGGATAATTTCCTGATTCATTGAAACTCATAATGTCTCCGAGTCTCACCCCTAGATCACTTGCGAGCTTTTTTGCTTGTGTGCGAGCGTCGTCTATTGCGAGCTTACGAGCTTCGCGTGTTTTTGCATCTTGATTGTCTACTTCAAAATTGAGTCCGCTAATGTTGGACACGCCAGTCTCTCCTATCGCGCCAAGAATTTTCCCGGCGTCTTCAATTTTCCTTATCTTTACTGCAACGCTCTGACTTACTTCATAACCAATAATTTTTTGATTGCCAGACGGAGGACAGCTGTATTGCGTGCAGATTTGATTTTGGTATTCATATCTAGGATACGCATTGTAATCTGTGGTTTTAATATCTTTGTTTTCAACTCCCTGCGCCTTTAACACAGAAAGAGCCGTGTTCATTTTTGTGGTTGATTTATTTTGTGCATCAACAACGGTATCTGCCTGCTCAACTACAGAAAAAGTAACTGTTGCAATATCTGGAATCGCAATGATTTCACCTTTTCCTGACACAGAAATAGTATTTTGGTCTTCACTCAAAGCACCACCGTGCGCATGTCCACGTCCACTAAAAGAATTGACAGTCATAGAAGCAACAAACAAAATCAGAACTATTGTAAAAATCGTGACGAGCAAATTCATTCTCTTTCCTACTATTGTATTTTCGTTAAACATATTTGTGTTAAATTATTAATAAATTATTTTATTTCTCTTCTATCATCATATACGCATCTAGCAGATTTTGAAATAAAGAAAGCACGGTCATTGGTCCGACTCCTCCTGGCACTGGCGAAATAGCTGAAACAATTGGCGATACCTCGGCAAAGTTTACATCCCCCACCACTTTTTTGTGCAAAATTTCTTCACTTTGATGCTCGCTTTTTTTGACATTAATACCCACGTCCACCACCACTTGCCCCTCACGCACAAAATCTTTTGTAATAAACTCTGGATTACCAGCGGCCACTACTAAAATATCTGCCTGCTTTGTCTCCGACATAATAGAAGACGTGCCACGATGGCAAACAATTACAATCGCACCTCTGTTTAAGAAAGATAATGCGACTGGCTTACCCACCAGCTGAGACCGCCCTACCACTACGACTCTTCTTCCTTTTATGGGTATCTTATAATAATCAAAAAGAGTAAGGATGCCTCGCGCCGTAGCTGGCACGTGTCCTTTTTCATTATTCCAAAGAAGCTTTGTGTTTACAGAAGTCAGACCGTCTACATCTTTTATTGGATCAATATTTTGAATAATTAAATTTTTATCAAGATTTTCTGGAAGCGGAAGTTGAATAATAATGCCATGCACAGAAGTATCGCTGTTTAATTTTTGAATTTCTGCGTAGACTTCTTCTTCAGCAATGTCTTCAGTAAGCCTTATATGAAGCACTTCTGCACCTATTTTTTCTGCAAAAAGTTTTTTCTGCTCAATATATGTGTTGGATTCTTCTTTATCGCCCACTTGTAAAATAGCTAGTTTGAGTTTTTTTTCTAAATCAGAAGTTTTATTTTTTAATTCTCCCATCATGGAGTCACGAACAATTTTACCGTCCAAAAGTGTGGTCATTTTGTTTATATTTAAGAAAAGAAAATCGCCGAGAAAACAATGCCTAGACCTAGGAAAAAACCACCAGAAACATCACTTAAAAAATGTGCCCCTAGATAAACACGACTCACGGCGATAAGGATGACAAGCAGGGCAAAAAATGTAAAAATAACAACTTTGTAGATGCGGTTTTTAACATAATCTTTTAGGAAATACCATGTAAGAAAGAATAAAATAGTCGCCATGACGGTGTGTGCGCTAGGGAAACTGTAGCCTACCGTATCAACAATTCTCACAAGCGGTCTGGTGATTGCTGTAAAATGTTTAACTAAAGAAAATGTGACTAAACCAAAAAACATTGCGTAAACAAAAATAAAACAATCATGCATTCTTTCTTTTGAAATGAGTACTCCGCAGATAAAAACGCAGTAAACGAGAAGCACTAGTGGATGCACAATATTACTTACGGCTTGCATAAGAGAAACTAAAAATGGTGAACGAAAATTTAGTACAAAAATTTCTGCTGAGGTGTCTAATGAAAAAACACCGTGCGATACCATTATTACAATTGTACCAAAACACATAAAGGACAGGGTCGCGAAAAGTGCGAGCGTTTTGTGGGTTTCTTTTATTTTATTATTTTCTGTTTCCATATCTTTTATTAAAATTATTTTTTGTGAAAACGAGCAAAAATACCGCAGGGCAAAAGTCTCCCACTACCCGCTCCGTTTTTTGATTCTCTAATAGTGAGCTCCCCCGCCTCTATATTTCCAACGTAATCTTTCATTAAATCTTGCAAAATATTGCGATAAGCGATAGCAGAATAGCCTGAAGCATAGCCGTTTAACAGGAAAAAAAGCGGGTCTTCGCTCAAAACTTGTCTGCACATTGAGAGAAGCTCTTGTAAATGCTCCTCTATTTTCCACAACTCTTTTTTTGCACCGTGACCAAATGCTGGCGGGTCCATTATGATGCCGTCATATTTTTTTCCGCGCTTAATCTCGCGTGCCACAAACTTCCGCGCATCATCAAGTATAAAACGAATTGGTTTTTCTTCCAGACCTGACGCTCGCGCGTTTTCTTTTGCCCAAGCGATAGCCGACTTTGAACCATCTACATGTGTCACTTCCGCACCAGCTTTTGCACACGCAAGTGTCGCGCCACCAGTATAGCCAAACAAATTTAAAACTGAAACTTTTTTACCTTTATCTACTGCGTGCAAAATATTTTCAGCAACCCATTTCCAATTACTTACCTGTTCTGGAAAAACGCCAGTGTGTTTAAAAGCTGTTGGAGAAATAATAAAATTGAAACCACCGAGCTGTATTTGCCAACTCGCAGGAACATTTGGTGACATTTTCCAAGAAGCACTCGTGCTCCCACGCGTAAACACTCCATCTGATCTAGACCATTGCGTTTCATCTTGTTTTCCCCAAAGTGCTTGCGGATCTGGACGAGCAAGCAAAAAATCGCCATAACGCTCAAGCTTTTCCCCTGAGCCAGAGTCTAGTAGCTCGTAGTCTTTTTCACCTTCTGTAATAAGTGTGATGATTTGGGTCATAAAAATAGTATAACGCAAAAAATCACAAAATGAACGTGGCCAAAAATCCTATAACAAAAATTCCTCCGGCGTTAAATAAAAAAGAAAGTAATAGAAAAAATTTATTACTCGTATTTGATAAACCAAGTATTGCTATACCGAGCTCGTCTGGTAACGGTGAGGCGATAATAAGAGCCCCAAAAAAAGGTGAAAAAAAGTGGAAAAGTTTTGTCTTAAAAATATGAGGAATTCTTTTGTGTTTAGATACACCAAAAATATATTTGAAATCTTCTAACACTCTATCTTTCACAAAAAGAAAAAGAATGTAGTCCCCGACCATTGCACCAAGTCCACCTAAAAGTGCCACGAGAAATATATTTTCATTTTGCGTAAATGACGCGAGAATTACAATCGCTGGAGCAGTCGTAAAAATAGAAGTGAAAAACATTCCTGCAACGAATATCGCTAAATATTGCACTTTGTGAAGCGAGCCAACGAAAGACTGTAAAAAACTACTCTCCACTAAAAAAATGGCAACGGTAAGGCTTACTAAAATAAAGACAAAGTCTTGCAGGAGGTGCTTGGTTTTTGTTTGCATTTAGGTGATTTTATTCTAGAAATTACATCCATACTCATATTAGAAATTCATTTTTTGGGGTGACTAGAGGGAATCGGACCCTCGATACCAGTTCCACAAACTGGAGTTTTACCACTAAACTATAGCCACCATTTTAAGTTCCAGTTCGGACCAGCCGAAGCATAAAACTGTGTCCCTATTGTAGCAAGCTCACACCTATTTTCAAAACAAACTGTGTCATAAGTGAAAAAGTGCGGTGAAGGTAATACAGACAAAGAGTGAGAGGTTACCTGAAAAATTTTCCCATTTATCCTTTGTTTGATGAATTGAAAAATGTCCGAATGATTTTTGATAAAATTCTAAACATTAGGATTGTAGAGATAACTGCTTTTTTTATTGAAAGCAGTATGGACTTTATAAAATGAAAAAATTGTCCACGTTTCCTTGTGATAAACCAAACGACAGCCAGTAATAAAAAGGAAGAAAAAAGAAAGATACCTACTCTTGATGACCATATTTCTATCATCTTAATTGCCCCACCAAAGAAATAACCAAGGAAAAGGTAGAGCGTCGCCCACAAAAACGCACTGGTTACATTCCAAAGTAAAAACGACCACTTGTTCATTTTTGATAACCCCGCTATAAATGGAACGATCGCCCGCATGGGGCCGATAAATCGACCCAGAAAAACACTTTTATTGCCGTACTTCTTAAAAAATTGTTCGCCTTTTTCCAAATGGCTAAGTTTTAAAAGTTTATTTTCCGCACGAAAAAGTTTTATGCCTCGTGTTCCCAAGTAATAACTTAGGTTGTCGCCCAATATCGCACCAATTGCGGCAAACCAGATCAAATCATCGAGATCAAGATATCCTTGAGCCGACAAAGAGCCAGCGACTGCAACTAAAATAGCTCCAGGGATTAATACTCCGACAAAAGCTAACGATTCTAACAAAGAAACCAACCCGACAACCCAGTACCCCAACATACCTAAATGCTGAATTGTTGGCAAAAAAGAATTTAGAAATTCCATAGTTATTATTTCATTAAATCATTAATTACGAACAAGTTCCATTCTGGTGCGCGAGAGAGGAATTGCACCTCCACGCCTTACGGCACACGAACCTCAATCGTGCTTGGCTACTAGTTACAACACTCGCGCATTTCCAAAACCAAACTAAGACTGTCCACCTACTATATCCAAAATTGCCTTTATTTTCAAGTATTTTCTGCTTAGATGTATTGGTTTTTTGCCTTGATTCATTAAGCTAAAAAGTTTAGTCGCTTCTCTTTTTGCATACTTTAATTGGTAGCAAATATTTTTCTTTTTTGCTCTGGTGATACCGATGCTTAGCAAAAAATTGTAAAAACTAACATCACTAAACTGAACTACGTAATATTTTTTCCATTTTACAGTACCGCTAGATTTTTTGCCGACATGACAAAAAATATAAAGGGCTTTCATGTAATTTTTGATTTGTTCTTTGTCTTTTGACGTAAAACTAATGTGTCGCCCACTTGAAGACAGATATCCATCAGTAGCAATGAGCCCGATTGCATAAGCAAAATCAAATGACCATTTTATTTTTACTTTTTCTCTTGGTAACATATCACTACAAGTATTGCAAAAACTAGATAAAGTTTTGATAAAGTTATTATCAAGAAAATTTTGGTCAACAAAAAACGGTCAGTGACCGTTTTTTAATTTGTATAATTAGATTTAGGCTACAGATTATACTGCAACCACCTCCGCCCCAGCTTCTTCAATCGCTACATCTTCCACCGCCACTTTTATTAGTCTGGTATTTCTCATTTGTCGCTTGATTTCTTTTGTTGCTTCGTTGCGAATATGATAGAGCTTACTTTTTCGTACTTTTGAGCGCTTCACAACTTCAATCTTATCAATCATAGGAGAAAAAATAGGGAAAATTTTCTCAACACCCACACCGCTCGCCACTTTTCGGACAGTAAAAGTACCACCAGCTTCTTTTCCGTGTTTTACAGCAAGCACCAGACCATCAAAAAGCTGAAGACGAGTTTTGCCTTTTTCTTGGATCTTCTGCCATACTTTTACTGTGTCCCCCGCTCGTACGTCAAGCTTTTTACGCTCGGCAACTACCGGAGAAACTATCATTTTGTGACTATTCATAGTAGCGATTAATGTATCACATGAGCTTGGTTTTTGCAATTAAATGAATTTCCACTGTCTTTATGGCTTCTATCGCGTTTGCGAAATCTTTTGGATAAGGTGCTGTAGCAGAAATTTCCGCACCGAGAGCGTCTTTAAATTTAATTGCGCGGGCATGCAGAGCGAGGCGAGTAAAGCCGAGCATTGGCGGACGTTTTGGTGCGTAGAGTTTGTCGCATACGACTGGGTGATTTATAGCTTTCAAATGCACTCGTATCTGATGTGTGCGACCTGTGTGAGGTTTAGCTTCTAAAAAAGTAACGCCTTCTTCGCTCGCACGCCCGTCTCCTGGCACCTGTCCGCGCGCAAGTACGCGATAATCTGTAATCGCCTCACGAAGTTCACCGCGTGCAAATCTTTGCGCAGACCACATACGAAAATCTTTTCTACTTCGTCCAATAGGTCGGTCTATTACATCCGCGTCTTTTTTTACTACTCCATACACAAAAGCGTGATAAGTTTTTTCTACTTCACGTTCTTGAAAATGTGCTTTGAGATGCAAAAACGCCGGCTGATTTAGAGCTATAACCATTGCACCAGAAGTATCGCGGTCAATACGATGAACAATTCCAGGGCGTTTTATTACTTCTCCGTTTGAAAGATTGATGGGCTCGCCAACGTCTGCTGTCCTCGGATATTTTTTCAAAACCCAGTCGGTGACATTTGGCTCAGCGGTCTTTCCATCATAGTGAACAACAAGCCCCGCGGGCTTGTTGATAATGACATAATTTTTATTTTCAAACAAAAGTTCCATTTCTATCATTTTTTCTTTAATGCTTCTTCTAATTTTCTTTTTGCTTCTTCCATTGATCGCTTTATTGTGCTTTCTGTTCCTTTGGCTGTTGTAATTTTAGATGTAATTATATTTTTTTTAGAAATAAGTTCTCGTTTTTGTGTTTCTGATGTACGCTTTTCGTTTTCTATTTCTTTTAGATCCTTTTCAATTTCGCTCAAATCCTTATTAATCTCTTCTAATTCCCTTTCGTGCTTCTTTATCTCATCTTGAATTCGATGATGATCTCTAGTTAATGCGTCTAAATCACTCATAATAATAATGTATTAAATCCTATAATTTTGTATTATAGCATATCGGTCGTATAAACTTGGAAAAATGTCTAATATGGGTTATCCTTTTAAATGTTGGCGAATGCGCGCGATTAGCTGTCTTGGTAGAAATTCAGCGACGCATTTTTGAAAAAGTAATATGCGCGATTAGCTCAGTTGGTAGAGCAGCTCCTTTACACGGAGAAGGTCGGGGGTTCAAGTCCCTCATCGCGCACCAAAACAGAACTAGACAGTTTTTTTGAAGCAGAAATGCGGGACGCGCGGAGCGCGTGGTGGCTCTAAACTAAACTGAAAAGTTTGGTTGATGAAAATAGAGGAAAAATTAACCTTATAGAGATCAATAGTTGGAAAATGAAAATAAAAAAGGACATATAATACAAATCGCCACGAAGCGTGGCGATTTGCGAATGACCTCATCATACTAACAAAACCAGGGTAAAAGTCAAGTAAAATATGGATAGTATTTTGTTAATGATATACTACCTATAACCCAAAGGGTTGTCCGAGGCGAATGGCAATGTTAGAGCACCGAGATGAAATATTCCTTCCGTAGCTCAATGGATAGAGCAGCGCTCTTCTAAGGCGTTGATGTAGGTTCGATTCCTGCCGGGAGGACAAGAAAAAACTGAGGAGAAAAAACTTAAAGAGATGGGTCAGGAGTAATGCTCGTCTGACGCTCTAGCTCGCCGAGTCGCGCTTTTTTTGCTTCAAAACGAGCGACTGTGTCATCAAGAAATTTTTTGTCTATCACTTGATTTACGGAAGTATTTTGTTGTCCAGAAGTAAAAATCTCTCCTCTATTTATTTTGAAAAATAAATATCCGCTAAAACCCGCAAGCAAAAATGCTAAACCAGTAAAAGAAAAAACAATTATCTTCCAATCACGTTTTGAATCAAAAGGCATGTGGCTGTTTGATTTTTTGAAAGAAAGTTTTTTGAAAAAATTTGAAATAGATTTTGGCATAAATTATTGTAAAGTTAGGACACTCATTTCAATGGTAGCGTTCCAAACTGGAGCGACTACGGTTTTAGCTGTGGCTGTTTTTTTGCCGACGTCGCTTGCACCCGCGCTAGCACTACCGCTCGCACCCGCATTAGCAAAAAATTGTGAAACAGATGATGCACTCGTCACATCTACTTTTGAAAGCGCCACTTTATATGGTAGATTTTCTATGTATGAAATGAAACGATTTACATTACTCCACGAACCGCGTGCTTCAAAACGCATTTTAAGCATCGCGTTTTCACCAACGCCGTCACCTAGACCTACCCCCACAGTGCCAATGGTCACCACAACACCAGTTTTTCTGCCAGAGTCTTCTACCATTTCAATAAATGGCACGACTTCATTTTTGTGAAGAAAATATAAACCAACCTCAGCGATTTTATCTTTTTGTTCTTCTACTACCCCATCACTTTGTGTACGTGTTGATTCGCTTTGTGCATAAGTATCTATTTCTTGCGACAAAAGAAACGCGTTTTCATTTTTACTTTCAATAACAGAAAAAAGAAAATAATATCCGCCAAGTGCAAAAAGCAAAATAAATATTGCTAGTAATAAAATGTGTTTGTTTGACAGTGTCATATTTTTAAAATGATCCAGAAATCTGCATAGAAAAAGCAATGTCTTTATTTTTTGCAAAATTAGAAATAGGAAGATCTACATTTTTAAATATACTATTGCTTTGTATTTGAGATGAAAAAGTGGTCAAACTCTCTCTGTTTTTGGCTATGCCAGATACTACTATTTTACCATCTTCCGCTCCCGCAACACCTCTCTCAAAAGACACGTTCTGTATTCTAATGTCTGACGATTTATTTTTTGTTATCAACCCAAGGACGTTTTGAACCGAATCCTCGCTCGCGTCTGGCTGTAAAAGTAAGAGTTGCGTTTTTGTGTCTTTCAAAATAGTACCAGAAGTATTTTTTGTGTTTTGCAACTCGCTTACAGCACGAGCTTTTTGTGCTTCTGTCGCGATACCCGCCAATTTTACATTTGAAATAATAAAAGACGGAACTAAAAATCCTGCAGACAAAACCACGACGACGACAAAAGCAAAAATCGCCACCGTCGTCAAACGATATTTATATTCCTTCGCCAAATTCGCGAGTTTTGTTTGTGATAAAAGATTTGTCATAAAATTTTTTGTGATGTCTGAGGTAAGGAAAGTCCTACAACCGAAGCAAAACCCAAAGAATCCTTATATGAAATATCTGGAACATATTTATCTAGCACAAAAACATTTTTCCAGACGTTTACAACCTCAACTGGAATACCTAAACTATTCCAAATATGCTCTTTTAGACCCTCTTTACCCGCACCTTCACCACACAAAAGAATCCTATTTATTTTTATACTATTTTTTTCTCCGTGAGCGCGCCAATATATTTTACTTATCTCTTCGGTAAGCTCTGGTAAAGTCTCTGCGGTAATCACCATCGTGGAGGTAAAAGATATTGCGCCAGCATTTGTGATATAAAAACCTGTTTTATTTTTTTCTAAATTTAAAATTAGATATGAGTCCTTGTCGTCTTTATCGGTAACAGCTCTGGCGATAGCTTGCGACTCAAGCTCAAAGGCAATTACCGTCAGACCTGCTTCTGTAAAAAGTGACATATATGTCTCAATGACTTTTTTAGGAACTACGTGCACAGCAACATCTATATGCGTGGCGTCTTCTGGTGTAGGTATTACCACAAAATCAAATTCTACATCAGCAACAGACACAGGAGCATTTTCCTCTATAGTAAATTCCACACTACTTCTCATCTCATCTGGTTCTACGACTGGTATCTGTGTGCGAAAAACGAAAGCCTTTTCTTCAGGCAATGTAACTTTTACAAAACGCAGGCCGTATTCTTTTTTTATACTTTTAAGAGCTTCAATGATTTGCTCGGGCTTGTGTATATATCCAGCATCAAGAGCGCCAGAAGGTATGACGTGTTGTGAATAATCCCCGACGACAAAACTACCCTCGTGACTGCGTAATTCTATAAAACGCAAGCTTGTGTCTGAAACAGATAAAGCAACAAAGGGCATTTCCAAAAACTTTGGCGGAGGAAAAAAGTCAAAGAAATTTTTACTCATGTGAGCTTAATTATATACTATTCTTTTATCGCGCAGAAGTTCCTGCTGGTATTGACGTAGATGGTTCTAGAAGTGAAAACTCTGTATCGGTAGAAAGTGCAAGTAACATACCATTACTTTCTAAACCTTTTATCATGCGAGGTTCAAGATTGGTAATAAATGTGCAGGTCTTGCCGACAAGCACGCTCGCGTCAGGAAAATGTAGCGCGATACCAGAAATGATTTGTCGCGGGTTCTCTTCTGCAAAATCTACGATAAGACGCAGGAGCTTGTCTGTCTCTGGCACTTTTTCTGCCGACATTATTTTCCCTGCTTTTATTTCTACTTTTTTGAAATCGTCTATTGTAATCATATATTGTCGCGTTTATCTAAAAAGCTTTTTAAAATAAGTGCTGCGGCGGAAGCGTCTAGTTTATCATTTTTTGTGACGCGTCTGCTCGGCATCGCTCCTGTGCTTTCCATGACGCGACTCATATCACGATCAGGTCGGCGAAACTCCGTGCGCTCTGCGTGCACACTCGTCATAAATTCTGGCTCCAAATGAATCGCGACTGCTCTTTCGGTGGTATAAATTTCTGCAGAAATCGCCTGCACAAAAGTATTTATAGCATTCATTATAGGATTATCTTTTCCAGAATAATCTTTTGATTCCCCTATCACAATGTCCGTCACAGTTTTGTCTTCGCAGATTTTTTTTATTTGCGCTACGAGATCGCCCAGATTTTTTTTATTCTCAATTACAGAATATGGCAAAGCAAAAGTATTGCTTTCGTCTGAAAGGGCGATGCCTATACGTTTACTTCCATAATCAATTCCCAAATATCTCATGACTTTAATATATCAGACTTTTTTGCTATTATTGATATATGTTTGAGCAAAATATACAAAATGTGCAGGTTTTTTTACAAAATCATCAGTTGCTTGCTGTGACATTGATGGCGTGGTCTCTTGCGTGGAAAGGTCTTGCTCTCTGGAAAGCTGGGCGACTTTCTCACAAAAAGTGGTTTGTGATTATTTTAGTAATCAACACTGTGGGAATTTTAGACATTATATACTTGTATTTCGTCGCGAAAAAATATACAGTGTTGTCTGAAACCGACGAAAAGTAAAGAATCAATAGACCGGCCGCTCGTGTGAGTGACCAAAAGGAGGAGTGGCAGAGTGGTCGAATGCACTAGTCTTGAAAACTAGAGGGCTCGTAAGGGTCCCGTGAGTTCGAATCTCACCTCCTCCGCAATAACTGTGCTACAATTTAAATTGTGGATCAAATACTCATCCAAGGAATAGGTTTTTTGGCTCTCTTTTTTGTAATTTTTTCATTCCAAAAGCAAAAGAGAGTGCCTTTATTACTCATTATGTTTATTGGTTTGCTGTTATTTGTTATACATTTTTATTTGCTCAATGCATACACAGGGGCAATCATGAATCTAATTGAAGCTGGGATTGTATTTGTATCATTTAAAAAAGAGACAAGTGCGTGGGCAAAGCATAATTTTTGGATTTATATTTTTGTATGTTTATACATTTTAGCTGGAATGCTCACGCTAAAAACTGCTTCAGATGTTCTTCCGATTGCAGCTCAGATATTTGGTGGAATTGCAGTATGGCAAAATAATCCTCGATCAATCAGATTTCTAATGCTCATCCCTCGTCCCCTATGGTTTATTTATAATCTTTTTGTTGGTTCTTATGCTGGCATGATTGCCGAAGTGTTTATTTTTACATCAGTGTTAGTTGGTATTATAAGATTTGACATCTTACGTCAAGTCAAGAAACCTATATAATAGGTTCTAACAACCTCAACAGTCGCCCGCCAAAAATTGAGAATCGTAATCGGAAGATTTGTATATGTCGCAATGAGACCAGCAGAGATATATCGCACCGAGATATTTTTTATATTGAAAGTATATCAAATATTTAATGTACTTAATTTACGGAAGGTAAGATAGAAAAAAGAAGGAATGAGTCTGACTCACTTTACCAGTCTCAACCGCTTCTCTAGGGGGACTAGCGCTAAAACGCCACTGTGCTACTCTATTCATATAGGTTTTTAATAATTAATCAAAAAATATGGCAAAACCAAATTCAGCGTTTATGAAACCCCTCAATGTCAGCCCAGAGTTGGCGGCCGTTGTGGGAAAAGGACCAATGCCTCGTTCAGAGGTTGTGAAGGCTTTGTGGGTATACATTAAGAAAAATAATCTTCAGGATCCAAAGGCAAAGCGAAACATCGTTGCAGACCCAGCTTTGAAAGTTGTTTTCGGAGGAAAGGCGGTTGTGGATATGTTTGAAATGACAAAACTCGTTTCAAAGCATCTTTCATAAGGTTTTTACAGTGATTCTAAAATAGAGTAAATAAAACAAAAGAGTGTTTGGACTGTGCACAGTCCAAACACTCTTTTGTTTTATTTACTATGCTTTAGTTCAAACTAATATGCTAAACTTATAAAAGTCACAAATTATCAATTTTAAACAAATTATTTATGAACAATCATGAAACAGAAGGAGGTCTTCGAGGAATTGAATCAATGACAAAAGAGGAGCTTTTGGAAAATCCTGATACGGAGAGCGTGTGGCAAAAGCATTGTCTGGCGTATCTTATGGTGCGAGGTCAGGATATAAACTTTTTTGAAAAAAACTATATGCCTGAACTAAGCCCCGACGGGTATCTTGTTTGTAAAGACGGAACCTTGGGTCCAAAACCTTCTACAAATATTGAACCTGCTGGTGATCACTGGGTCATGGAACAAACAAAAAGAGAGCTACTCGGAAACCCTGAGTTTGTGCAACCTGTTTTGTAAAAATAAATTAGTCTGTCTGTGGCGGTGTTTTTGGTGACTCCTTCCGATATTTCGCCATCACACTCGCCTCTACTTCAGCTCTATCTTTTCCATACTTTAAATAAGAGAGCTGTTTTAGTTGCTCTACTTTTTCTTT
>CALRHW010000004.1 GCA_943359555.1 Parcubacteria group bacterium
AATGGTCGCAGAAGACGGTCCGGGCTCTAGTGGTTTTGAAACTGAATATTTTGGACCAAAAACGCGAGATGCGGTTGTCCGATTTCAAAATAAATACGCGAGTCAAATTTTAATACCACTCGGTCTTTCTTCTGGTACTGGTTTTGTAGGTGTGTCTACTCGCACAAAATTAAATTCACCTTCTCTCACAACGACTCCGCTCACCCCACCAACCCCACCAACCCCACCAACGCAACACACACCACCACTTACACCCACACCGCCGTTCCAGTTTAATTTATTTACTGAAACAGATAATGCTACGGTTCAGCTCGCATTTTTGTCAATGAGTTATGGCGCGCACGGTAGCACTTTAGAGTTTACTGGTTCAGGTTTTTTACCAACAGGTAATAAAATAATTTTTGGTTCAAACGTAGTGTCTGGTGTGTCGGCGGTAAGTAGTAATAAAATTATATTTATTATTCCCGACTCTCTTCCTTCTGGTATTTATGATGTGGAAATAAGCAATCAAAAAGGCACAAGCGACAGTAACTCATCTTTTATTGTGGTGAATGATCTCGTTGCTATGCCACCAAAAATTATAAACGTATCTCCTCTTACCTCCCCCCTAGGTGGTGAGATTACAATTTTTGGAGAAAATTTTACACCAACAGGAAACATTGTGCGTTCTTCGCTTGGTGTTTTCAACAATATTTCTTCTCCGGATGGAAAAACTCTAAAAATCACACTTCGCGAGCCGCATGGTTCCAAGATGTTTAGGCTTTTTATAGTAGATAGTACTTATACGTTTAAAGTTTTTCTTTCTGTTGCAAACATTCACGGAGTAAGTGATCACAACAACCATGGTATAGTTACTTTGGTTAAATAAACCAAAAAAATGGAAAGAAAAATAAAATTCTTAGTTCTAATGTTGATTGTTGTTGTTTTTGTCGGAAGTATTTTTATGTATAAAAATCCGCAAGCACTCGCACAAGCATCGTTACTGGAGGCTTTTGGAGGACCGATTCTAGATGTGCGGTGGTGTGAGTGTCCTGTGCCAGGCTTTTTGATTACTGTCGGACCTCCTGTGGGCGGGGCGTTTATATATACAGTCAACACGATACTTTTTCCATATTGGGGTATTTTAATTACAAATACATGGACACTTGGACTTCATAATGGAATACCTGTTGGTTGTGGTCACTATACAAACTATTGTGCGGACCAGGTTCCTTCTTTAGGAATTATGTATATGGTGGGAACTTCCTAGTTTTCGATTTGGAATAGAATTTTTATAAATTATCCGTCAAAATCTTCCATTTTTCTAGCGGTAGGTCTTCGGAGCGGGATTTTGTGTTTAGGTTGCCTATGGTGAAAGCTGTCGCGATTTTTTTTGGGTCAAACTTTCCATCAAATTTTTCGCCGACACCACTTTCGCTAGCACTTTCTAAATTGCGTGCGAGCAGTTTTCTTTTGTGAGCAAAGCCTGCGCGAATAACCGCGAAGAATTTTTCTTCTGTAAATGTGCGGAAAAAGTTTTTGGAAATATTTTCTATGAGCATTACCGCGGAGTCTACGCTAGGTTTTGGTGAAAAATTTTCTGCTTTTACTGTTTCTATATATTTTGGTGTCCCATATGCTTTTACTGAAAGCGAAAGTAAACTTTCTTTTCCGTCACGAGCCATGATGCGACGCGCAACCTCTTTTTGAAGCATTAGAACCATACTTGTAGGCGGTTGCTCGGTAGAAAGAAACATTCGCAAAAGTGCGCCTGTGATGTAGTACGGAATATTTGCGACGAGTTTGTAGCTCGGGTACACGGCGTGCATGCCGTTTTTTTCTGAAGAGTTTTTTGTCGCAAGTTTCGCCAAAATTTCCGCCCCGATTTCCAAAATATCGCCGTGAATTAAGTTTAATTTTCCGCTCGCGATTTCTTTTGCAAAAAGCTCCTGTAAATATGGCACAAGCAGGTCATCTTTTTCTACGGCGATTACTTTGCCCGAACCGTTGCTCAACCCACCGCTGAACCCGCCGATTTTTTCTAAAAGTTTTGCCGTGAGTGCGCCTTTACCAGGACCTATTTCAAGGACGACATCATCGGGTGCAATCTGCGCGACATCAACAATAAGTGCGAGGATTCGTTTTGATTTAAGAAAATTTTGTCCCAGTGATTTTTTTGGTCGCCCGCCGAAAGACGGTTTTTTATTTATGCTTGGCATATCTGTATATTAAAAGTCTATTCTATAAAGTGGTTTTCGCGAAGCGATACTTGCGGTGCCCTCTTCTCTCTCCACGTCATCATCTTTTATATCAAAAATAAACTCGGAAGGAATATTTACTTGTCGTGAGCCAAAAATTGTGCGCATCTGCGTATACGATAGAAAAAGTTTTTTGCGCGCACGTGTGACAGCGACATAAAAAAGTCTACGCTCTTCCTCCGCATCTTCCGCCGAGATTTTTGCCTCGCTCATTCTTTTGTGCGGGAAAAGCCCCTCTTCAAGCCCCGTGACAAAAACATTATCAAACTCAAGACCTTTTGCCGCGTGCACAGTCATCAATTTTACTGCTTTTTGTGCACCCGCAGAGGCTTCTTCGTCTGTCGCAAGAGCCGCGTCTGTAAGCAAGCGGTCTATTCCATCACCCGCAGTGTTTTCGCCACCCACATCATCGCCCACACCATATTCATCATAAGAAAGAGCGAGCGTTACAAGTTCTTTTATATTTTCCAGACGCTCTATCTCTTCGTCGCTTCCTTTTTCAAGCGCGTTTTCTATTCCCGTTTCTTTAATTGTAAATTTAATAAGCTCAGAAGTTTTCATCGTTAAAGAAGCATCTTTTATGCGTGCAAGAACTTCGCGGAACTCTGCAACTTTCTTTTTTACTGCGGGTGAAAGACTCTCTTCTTGTCCGCTTAGGATTTTTTCAAGAGTTATTCTGCCAATTCCTCTCGCTGGCACATTTATAATGCGTTTGATGTCGGATGTGCTCGCTGGATTGAGTGCAGCGCGAATAAAAGAAAGCGTATCTTTGATTTCTTTTCTCTCAAAAAATTTTGTGCCGATCATCTGATACGGAATACTTAAAGCTACGCACGCTTCCTCCAAAATACGTGATTGAAAGTTGGCACGGTAAAGCACGGCTATTTCCCCCTCGGGCACGCCAGCTTTTATTTGTTCCAAGATTTTCCCCGCGACAGAATACGCTTCTTGCGCTTCGTCATAATTTGAAATGATAGTCACTTTGTGACCGACTGCATTGTTTGTAAAAAGTTTTTTATCAATCCGATATTTATTTTTTTGGATAATTGTATTTGCGACGCTTAAAATCGTTTTACTGGAACGATAATTTTCTTCAAGACGCACTATTTTTACATCTGGATATTTTTTTTCAAAACTAAGCATATTTTGAATATTTGCTCCGCGCCAGCTGTAAATATTTTGATCGGTGTCGCCGACTACGCAGATGTTGCGATGCTTTGCGCAAATTATTTCCGCGATGTGGTCTTGCACTTTATTTGTATCCTGATACTCGTCTATGTGCACATAATGCCAGTGATTTTGACACGCAGTCCTCACCTCTTCAAACTGCAGAAGGAGCGTCAGACTTTTCAAAAGCAAATCGTCAAAGTCTAGGGCATTTTCTTTTTTTAATATTTCTTCATATTTTTGCCACACCGCGAGCACCACTTTTTGAAAATAACCAAAACCAGCCGTTTCTGCATATTGAAAGACAGTCAAACCTTCCCCCTTTGCTCGCGATATTGCCCCGCCTATTTTTGCTGGGTCAAATTGCTTTGGATCATACTGCGCTTGCTCCAACCCCTCTTTTATTGCTCTTTTAGAATCGTTCTTGTCAAAGATTGTAAAATATCGCGACAGACCAAGATGTCCGCCGTATTCTTTTAACAAAAATACTCCCAAAGAATGGAAGGTGCTTACAAAAGGTAACCCATCTCTTTGAATAAGTGTCTTTATTTCCAGATCTTCTTCAGTCAGGTGCTTGACGCGCTCCTTCATTTCGCGGGCAGCTTTGTTTGTAAAAGTTATCGCAAGTATTTCTTTGGCTTGGACGCCATTTTTTATGAGATGGAGTATTCTGTGGGTGATCGTTTTAGTTTTTCCTGCCCCCGCGCCAGCGACGATTAGAAGTGGACCATTTATATGAGTCACTGCTTCTAGTTGTTCTGCATTTAAATCTTCTAAATATGTTTTTTTGATGGAGTTTTGTGTCACTTAAGCTCACTATATCACAACAATTGATGTCCACAGGCTATGCACATATCGGTTGACGGGAATAACCCCTAGCGTATAATAGTGAGATACCCAGATGACCGGCCGATAAAAATAAATGGCTCTATAAAGCCATTTTACCACTTCAGGACGATTTTATCATTAATCTTAGGCTTATTTTACACTCGTTTCATAAACTCGTATCTCGTTTTACCGCTTCTAACGGCAAAATATCTAGATATAGGGCTACCAAAGTGCTTTTCACGAGTCTTGCATTTGCAGGGTCGGTGTTTGTCGCGGTCGGTTTTGTTAGTCCACACACAGCTCATGCGGGCTTTTTAAATGTAGTTTCTGCTTTCTTAACCGCTAGTAAAGCAGATTCTTCTCAAGATGTGAGCAAGTCAAATTCTCAAAAAATGCAACTTTTAGAAGCGCCACTTAGTTTTAATCCAGCGATAGGTGGTGGCGAAGTGACTATAGTAGATTCAAGTGCGCTTGAATCTATTGGGTCTACTGACACCGATATTTATATTTCTCCAGATCAGATTAGTTTGTATGTCGTGCGAAAAGGCGACACCCTTTCGCAAATTGCGCAGATGTTTGGCGTTTCTACCAACACGATTGTTTGGGGTAATGATTTATCTGGTAGTCCTATTTCTGTCGGACAGACACTTGTCATTTTACCTATTTCTGGTGTTCAACACACTGTAAAAACTGGTGACACGATAGAGAGTATTGCTAAAAAATATGGAGGAGATGCAGATGAAATAAAAAGTTTTAATGATATAAAAATTGGCACAAAGCTTTTGGCTGGTGATGTGATTGTTGTTCCAGACGGCGAAATGGCCTCTGTTCCATTAAGGGCGAACACCACTTCAAAAAATCTATTGTCTACTTCATACGGAGCGCCAAAAAACCCTCTTGCTATGCGTTCAGTTTCAGAAGGATATTTTATTCGTCCTTTTGTGGGTGGAACAGTCAATAAGTCCAGGGGTGTTCATGGATATAACGGTGTTGATGCTACTATGCCTAGTGGCACACCCGTAGTAGCTTCTGCACCAGGAACAATCATCATTAGTAAAAACGGCGGTTGGAATGGTGGATACGGTAACTATATAGTTATTAGTCACAACAACGGCACTCAAACATTGTATGCGCATCTTTCAAGTGCCATCGTGCCCGCTGGTTCTCAGGTTGTGCAAGGTAAAGTGATTGGTAGAAGTGGAAGTACGGGCAATTCTACAGGTCCACATTTACATTTTGAAATTAGAGGTGCAAAAAACATACTGCTTTAATTTATAAGATTTACCCACTCATCCATTTTTTGGACGGTATTGTAGCGCTTCTAGTAAATGTTTTGTTTCTATCGTCGCCGACTTATCTAAGTCGGCGATTGTTTGTGCCACTTTCCATACCCGATGATAGGCGCGTGCAGACATGTCTAGTTTTTCTGCAGAGCTGTTGAAAAAATCTCGGACTTCTTTTGAAAGCGGGGAAACTTCCATAAGTTTTTTATTTGGGAGTTGTGCGTTTGTTTTTATTTTTTGGCCGTGCGGGGTGCTTGAGAATTTTTCAAATCGCTTTTTTTGTAGTTCGCGTGCGCCCTCTACACGCTTTTTTATTTCTCGCGAACTTTCCCCACCACCCTCTTCGCTTAGACTTTTGTGTTCTACTTTTTCTACACTCACCCACAAATCAATGCGGTCTATTATTGGTCCAGATATTTTTCTTTTGTAATTGATAATGTTGAGCGGCGAACATACGCACTCTTTTCCCATTACACCTGCATATCCGCAAGGACAAGGATTCATTGCGGCGATCAAAATAAAATCTGCGGGAAAATGTGCCGTGCCTTTTGCACGCGACACAGTGATGACTTTTTCTTCCAAAGGTTGTCGCAAAGAATCTATCACACGTCTTTCAAATTCTGGAAATTCATCTAGAAAAAGTACGCCTCTGTGTGCGAGAGTGGCTTCGCCGGGTTTTGGTATTGCACCTCCACCCACAAGTGAAGAGTATGACGCAGTATGATGTGGTGCACGAAAAGGAATACGCGTAACAAGTGTGTCATGAAGCGCGCCAGCGACAGAATGAATAGCGGTCACTTCAAGCACTTCCTGAAAAGACATTTGTGGAAGTAAATGACAAAAAGCTTTTGCGAGCATTGTTTTCCCTGTGCCGGGTGGTCCGCACATAGCCAAGCTGTGTCCGCCAGCAGCAGCGATTTCTAGTCCCCGCTTTGCCCCATTTTGTCCGCGGATATCTTCAAAACCATATTCACTTTTATATTCTTCATAAATTATTTTTGTTTCTAGCTCTGCTGTCAAAATTATTTTTTTATTTAAATGTTCCACAACGTCGCTGAGTTTTTTAACGCCAAAAATATTTATTCCAGAAATAAGAGCGGCCTCTTCTCTGTTTTTGTATGGCACAAAAACTTCTTCAAACCCCTTTCTTCTCGCTTCTTCTACCACAGGAAGAATTCCGTGCACCGCGCGAAGCTCACCATCTAGCGACAACTCTCCGATAAAAATTTTCTTTTCAGGATTAAAAGATATTTCTCCTGACGCTAAAAGATATGCTAGAGCAAAAGGCAGATCAAATATCGGCCCTTCTTTTTTAAGATCGGCTGGAGCAAGTGATATTGTCACTTTTTGATTTTTTTGTTTCGGCGATGTAAACCCCGAATTTTTTATAGCAGCAGAAACGCGATCACGGGATTCTTCCACAGCTTTATCTGGCAGGCCAACTATTGTAAAGCAGTGGAGGCCGTTTGATATGTCCACCTCAACATCTATAATGTGTGGTTGTAAAATACTGACTTGTGCGCTGTGAAGTTTTGAGAAACCCATGATAACGACTTAACTATTGCTAATCTTTTTATTCAATCATATTGGGGATAAAGGAATTATAAAGATTTGATAAAGTTTTAAGTAAAATACACAAAACAAAAGTGTCATTAAAAAAGCACGCGTCAATCGCTACTGCGATTGCTGCTCCGCTCGGCGCCGTCGCGCCTGTGCGAGTCTTTTTTAATGACACTTTTGTTTTGTGTAACGTTCTTAAAATCTTAAATAAATCCGTACCCTTTTTAGGTCTTTTCTGTTTTTGTTTTGTGTAACGTCCTTAAAATCTTACCTCACTTACTTCATGTGCTTCATGCAAGTATTTGCCGCAGGATTTGCTTCTAAGCGCTCTTTTTCAATAGGTTCTCCGCTCACAGAACAAATACCATAAGTACCTTTTTCTATTCTTTCCAACGCTGCGAGTATTTCGTTGTATCTAATTTCTAATTCCTTTAGTATTCCAGCATTTTCTTCGTAAGTTTCCAATCTATCTGCCGTTTCATTTGCGTCTCCAGCGAGGACGTCAGATACTGGTGGAGGCGTTGCTTCCCAATCGCTAGGGTTTTCTGGATTGTGAACACCCACAGTTTTCAGCTCACTTTCTACCAATGCCAGCTCTTTTATTAGTTCTTCTTTAAAATGATTTGTGTTTATTTCTGTCATATTTAAATAATAACAGAAGCTCTATTTATTGCAAAGATTTTGAAGCCTCAAACCTTTTTAAAATTTCCTTGAAAGTGCTTTCATTGTCTACAATAAAAAGTGTTTTTTGATCAATAAATGAATACATCATGAGCGTGTCGCCTTGATTATTTTTTAGTACTCGTGTATCTTTGTTTTGCACAATCACGTCTTCAAAACTTTTGAGAGGAGCGGTAATAAGTCCGCCACCACTTTCAGCATTTTCTGTAATCACCACATCTGTTTTGTTTATAAAAAGTTTTAAGTCGGCGTACATATTTTTTTCCCACGCGAGCATTCCCTCAAACGCTCTATCAAACGAATCAATCTGTATTATGAAAAATGCATAATTTTTATCTAGCGTATATATTCCCGCAAACATTTTTTTACTAAACGCTCTCGTGAGTGATGTCGGAATGCGTGATGCAAAAGATTCAAAGAAAGTATTGGCACTTGTTTCTTCTGTTGTCACAGCCGTAACGCTGGTCGTGGTTGCGGTATTTGTAACTATTTTTATTTGTGTAATAGAATCTTTTGGATAATTATTATTTAAAAAAGCAGACATTTTGTTTACCGTTTGTAAAATAGAAAGACCTCTCATGTCAAAATTGTTTTCTTGGTTACTTGGTAAAAAAGTACTTATGACAACTGGCTGTGTTTTTATAACAGGACTTTCTGCTTTCAAAAAATATAACCAAACCAATACTCCAATACCAATAAAAATTAGGACGATACTTAATGCCGTAAACAAAGCGCTGTGAGAGTGATGTTCTTTTTGCGGTAAAAAATATTCTTTTCTCGGCGCTATCGCTGGCGGAACTATTGGATTTGAATGTAAAACATAAAAAGAGGTTTCTTTTGGTGCGACTTGCGCGACTTGCGCGACTGGTTCTGCTGGAGTTATTGTTGGTTCGTAAGTTTCGTAAGTTGGCGTTGTGTTTTGAGTAGATGCAAAAAGTTCCGATTCTTTTTTTGCAAGCGAGCTCATTTCAGATGGAATAAAAATCGGTGTTGATACCTCCACTTTGGTCCGGATTAGATTTGAAGTAGGAATCGCCACAGACAAAGGTGTCGTTATCGGTTTAGAAAAATCAACACCGCCATTTTCAGCTTGAGACTTTGCTCTAGCTTCCGCTTCCACGCGTACTTCGTCCCTTCTTTTCTCAGCGAGATTTACAGAAGAAGCCGAGACCTGATTTGCGCGAATCATATCAGCTATATCTCTTTCGTATGTGCGAAGTGGCTTGAGGATAGCGTTCACTTCCTCCCTGCTTGTTGTTCCAGAAATATTCGGGTTGTTTGGTGTTGTCGCGTCTTGTGATGTTGGTAATTGCGGTTCCATATTTACCTAATTATAGCGGAAAAATAACGGAAAACATAAACCGTCCACGAATCGTGCCAGTTTCAGTTTATTGTTCAGAAGAATTTTTACCAGGTGCACGCCCGTAATTCATTAAATATTTTCTCGGATTGTCGTCTAGGTTTATAAAGTCGTCGGCGGTTTCTATGAGTTTTGATGAAGAAGATTTTCCAAAAGCTACTACTTCTACTTGGCAACCTTCGTTTATTCTTAAATATTCAAGAAGCGGAATAAAATCTCCGTCGCCAGATACGATGACAACCGTGTCTAGTTTTGGTGCGAGCTGTATAGCGTCTACTGCGAGGCCCACGTCCCAATCTGCTTTTTTTGCACCGCCAGAAAATATCTGAAGGTTTTTTGTTTTTGTTTCAATGCCCACTTTTCCGAGTGCCTCAAAAAAACTTTTCTCTTCTCCGCTTTCTGTTGTGATCACATAAGCCACTGCACGGATGAGCTGTCGTCCTGCAAGCGCATCTTTTACTACTTGTCCAAAATTAACTCTCGCTTTATATAAATTTTTTGCACTGTGATATAGATTTTGTGTGTCTATAAAAATACCAACTCTCTGATTTTTGTGTTTGATTACTGTCATATAAAAATGTTAAATAAATTATTAAAAAATCGCTAAACCCCCCGTTATTAAAAAATGTCACCGAAAACCGACCGAATGCTTAAAAAATGAAACCAAAATTGTGTCCACAAGTTTTCAAAGAACGAAAAAGCAACCAATCGGTCGCTTTTTCTAAACAATTACGCCTTTTTCTTCATATCAAGCTTCTTCATTAGTGCGTTAAATCTTTTCGCACTCTTTTTTTGAAGATACTTCATTTGAGTTTGTCGGTCGGCTACCATTTGGAGAAGTCCACGTCTTGAGTGGATGTCTTTTGTGTTTTTCTTCAAGTGAGCAGCCAATGCCTCTATTCTTTTACTCAAAAGGGCGATCTGCACCTCAGGAGAACCAGTGTCCACGTCGTGGATTTTGGCTTCCGATATCACTTTTTGTTTCTTTGTCTTTGTAAGCATTGTGAGTACAAATTAGCATAAATAGGGTAATTTTGCAAGTAATTGGGTGATTGTTTGGAATTTTGGGCAAAAAAAAGTCCCCCAACAAAACGCACGTTGGGGGACCTGGCTCTACGTGACCTCTGTCGCCTTGTCCAGTCCAGGCCACTAAACTGGGACGTTTGCCATTGTTAGGTCATCTTGCTGTGGTAGGCAAATTTACCACACAACCTTGCTAGTCTATTTCTTGGGTGTCACAATTTTGTGCGTGACCCAAGCTGTCAGAGATTCCAACCAGCAGAAACCCCTCAAAAATAACGATAACATTGTATCGTTTTCTTGTCAATCTTTTTGCACGAGATTCTTGAATTTTATTCACCATGACCGCGCAATAAGTCCTCTCCAATCTTCCAGACACCCTTCTCTAAAAAGGCCTCAATGGTTTGACGACCTGCCTTATTGATCAAGTTGGAATGAGATATTTTATTCTTCTTAGCGTAATCAGAAAGAGTAACAATTTTTTTACCCTCTAGATAAGCCAATCTTTTGTGATAACTGTTAGTAAGTGCTTTAGCAACAATCCCTTCCATTATCACAGTAGCACCTTTCTCATCAAATTCTTTGAAGGCGTCGTAGTATTTCTTTCTATCAGTAAATTTGATGTTGATTGGCACAAAACCTTCGCGGATCAACTGATAGTTATTTATGACACGACCAATACGACCGTTTCCATCATTAAATGGGTGGAGATATTCAAAAGCGAGGTGTAATCGAGCAATACGTTTTATGATGTTTTCATGACTCATAGCATTATATTCTGAAAACATCTTCTGAATACTTGAGTCAATTTCTTGAGCAGATGGAGCAATATGACTGCCGACACGAACACGCTCGTCGCCAGCACGAAATCTTCCCGCAATCTCGTCACGAATATTTGACATCAGCATTTTATGAAGTGACAAAATAACATCAGGACCCAGCTCCTGTTCTTTAGATCTTTTATCAATATATGAGACAACGCGAGCAAGATTTTTTGCCTCAAATAATTCTCTTTCAGTAATATAGCGATTTAGATCAATCTGAAGGAGAATCTTCTCGGTTTCTTCAAGAGACAAGGTGCTGTTTTCAATTGCGTTAGAGTTGTATACATGGTCCGCAGTTTCTGCTTCGCTAATAAGCTTAATCAAGGACTCTTTTCCAATAGATGCTTTGTAATATCTTCCCCTAAGTGCATTGATTTTATTAAAAACTGTAGCTGTTTTTACCATATAGCTTCAAGTATAGTGATTTTCACGACTTTGTCAATCAAAACCGTGAAAATATGGATAAAACCATGATATTTCACGATTAGGTGTCCTTTTATAGCTTTGATTATGCTACTATAATATCAACGTCGCAAAATATGAACACCCCCATTTCACAATTTCAGCGCGAGTTTCTTGAGTATTTGGAGATTGAAAAAGGCCGAAGTCTCAAGACCATCGCCAATTACGAGCATTATTTGGACCGATTTTTTGAATTTTCCAAAGTCACGTCGCCCGAGCAAATCAACGATTCTGTTTTGCGTGAGTATCGTCTTTGGCTCAATCGCCAAAAATCCGGCACCCGCACTCCGGGCTTGCAAGGCACGGCAGAAAGTTTAAAAAAACGGACGCAAAATTATTATCTGATTGCCCTGCGTTCTTTTTTGAAATATTTGGCACGAAGACACGTGGCTTCTTTGCATCCAGACCAAATAGAGCTCGCAAAAGTCGCCGAGCGTCAGATAGATCTTATTTCCCGCGCTGAGCTTGACCGACTCATAAGCGCACCTGCGGGCGACGATGTGCGTGCACTGCGCGACAAAGCTATTATTGAACTTTTATTTTCCACAGGCTTGCGCGTGTCGGAACTTTGTTCTCTTACGCGTGATTTGGATCTCGGTTCTGATGAATTTTCTATTCGTGGCAAAGGTGAAAAAGTGCGCGTCGTGTTTTTGTCGCCAAACGCAAAAGATGCTTTGAAAAAATATCTCGCGAAACGAAAAGATATGGACGAAGCACTTTTTGTGCAGTTTAAGGCGGTGCCGAAAGAAGCGAAAAAGGGGGCAAAAAATGAAGACGACAGTGACAAAAAAGCCAGTAAGACTAGCGCAAAAACCCACAGTAATAAGGCTCTTTTGGGTAACTCCGCCATCACTCCCCGTTCTGTGGAGCGACTTGTAAAATATTATGCGATAAAAGCTGGCATCACAAAAAAAGTTACTCCGCACGTGATTCGTCATAGTTTTGCTACAGATTTATTACAGAACGGCGCGGATTTGCGCTCGGTGCAAATGTTGCTAGGTCACGCCAATATCGGCACGACACAAATTTACACACACGTCACAGATAAACAACTCGGTGAGGTTCATAAAAAGTTTCATAATAAACAAAAATGAAAAATCTAAAAATAATTTCTTGGAATGTAAACGGAATTCGTGCTTTCTATAAAAAAGGTCAATTTGATTGGCTTGTAAATGAAAACGCCGATATTTTTTGTTTGCAAGAAACAAAAGCAACTCCAGATCAGCTCACGTCAGAGATTTTGGCGCCAAAAGGTTATCATTCTTTTTTTGATTTTCCGAAAGAAAAAAAGGGTTACAGTGGGGTCGCGATTTACAGTAAAGTGAAGCCAAATAAGGTGGAATATGTGATGGGTGTGCCCGTTTTGGATAACGAGGGCAGGCTTGTGTCGGCGTATTTTGATGATTTTGTGCTGGTAAATGTGTACTTTCCAAACGGCGGTGGCGGACCAGTACGCCTAAAATACAAACTAGATTTTTATAAAGAATTTTTGGCGTATGTAGATAAATTGCGCAAAGCGGGTCATCGCGTGATTTTTTGTGGAGATATAAATACCGCACATACAGAAATAGATTTGGCACGACCAAAAGCAAACAAAGAAAATACTGGATTTTTGCCGATTGAAAGAAAATGGATTGATAAAGTGATTGAACACGGATACGTTGACATTTTTAGATATTTGTATCCGAATAAAAAAGATGCTTATAGTTATTGGGATATGAAAACATTCGCGCGTGAAAGAAATGTGGGTTGGCGAATAGATTATTTTTTTGTTTCCGAAGATTTGATGCCAAAAGTTCAGTCAATGGAGATGCTAGATAAAGTTACTGGTTCAGACCATTGCCCAATAGTCCTGTATTTAAAGCCATAGATTGGCACGTCTTTTATAAAGGACAGTTATCCACAGTATACATTGCACGAAATGTCTTTTATGTGTGCTATACTTTTTCTCAGAACGAAGTAAGTCTTTTAGCGATTCTTTTCGCGACACATAAAGGACACACTTCCTTTGTACTTTCCGAGGTAGGCCACCTCAGTAAGATCGTTTGGTACTTAATAGTCACTGAAAATATATATCCACACTCCACAATAAGTAAAAGGATATTGCTTCACATTATTAAATTCTGAGCGCATTCTTTCAACCGCTCAAGCATTCACGAGGATTGCGATTGAGCGGTTTTTTATTGTCTGAAAAATTAGGAAATGCTCTTGAGCGGGTTAGCGAAGCGCTTTAGCAAAAGATTATTTCCTAATTTTTCAGACAATGAAACTACTTCACGTGATACTTGCCTCGTATTTCTTTCAACACTTTTTCATCTTCAAGCTCCTTTTTTTGCTTACCCTCGTCACCGATTTTTTTAAGTTCAATTTCAGAAAGTTTCGCGAGTTCGCGCGCTTTTTCGCTCAAATATTCCAGCGTATTTAGCTTTGGATCTTCCAGCACTTCTTCCAATAAAGCGTGTAAAATATGGCCTATTTTAGGCCCAGCAGGGATTTTTGCGCTCTCCATTATTCCCTTTCCATCTATCGCAAGCATCCCCACAGACACAGGGTCGCGCATTACTTCTTCCACCATTGATTTGTATTTTCGGAGGCGGTAAGGGTTCTCTTTTGGGCGTCCTGTACCGATACGATCACAGACTCTCAGGTTCATGAGATCCCACACATTTTCTTTCCCAACTTTACTTATGAGTCGTCGCACCGCAGATAAAGTTATTTGTTCTGTGTCAGAAAAAAACATGTGCCATCGCACAAGCTTGGTTACAGTCTCGCTTAAATCTTTTGGAAATCGTAAGTCGCGCATTATTTTATCTGTCATTCGCGCGCCAACAACTTCGTGTCCATAAAAAGTCCAATCATTTTTTACAGCATCGCGTCTGCGAGTTTTCGGTTTTCCAATGTCATGAAAAAGTGCAGACAGCCGAATGTGTAAAGGCCACTTTTTGTCCGCAGAGTGTTGCAGGGTTTTCATGAGATGAGTCCAAACATCAAAAGAGTGTGCTTGATTTTGTCCTATACCCAGAGCTTGCTCTAGTTCAGGGACAATATATTTCAAAATACCTAGCTTTTGAGCCATTTCTATGCCCAAAGCAGGTGTATCTGAAAGAATAATTTTTACAAACTCGTCCCTAATGCGTTCTTTAGCTATTTTATCCAGTATATGAGCCATTTTTTTGATAGCTTCTTCTGTGGAGGATTCAATTTTAAAGCTCAACTCAGCGTAAAATCTCACCGCGCGCATAATACGTAGACCGTCTTCTTGGAATCTTTCCTCTGGTGCGCCAACGGTGCGTATAGTTTTAGCTAAAATGTCCTTTAAGCCACCATAAGGATCTACTACTTCCCCTTTTGAATCTAGCGCGATAGCGTTTATAGTAAAATCTCGTCTTTGTAAATCGTCTTTTAAATTTTTACTAAATGTAACAGAGTCTGGATGACGGTTATCAGAATAATTTGCTTCAAAACGGTAAGGTGTAACTTCAACGACTTTTAATGTTTCGTCAACTTGCATCGACGCTTCTTTTGTTGATTCTGTTACCGTTTTTGTCTCCTCATTTACCACGCCGACAGTGCCATAATTATTTTCATAAAAAGTCTTTGGGAAAAGGGTGATTATTTGCTCTGGAATGGCGTTTGTCGTTACATCCCAGTCTTTTGGGGTTTTGCCCAATATGAGATCGCGCACGCACCCACCAACCAAATAGGCCTCAAAACCCGCCTTTTCTAGGGCTGTTGTGACTGCGCGTATCTCTTTTGGAATTTCAAATTTAAAAACCACAGGCAAGTTGGTCGGTTCAGGAGTGTTTTTTATTTTGTTGTTTTTCGGCGTCTTTTTCATTGTGGTGTCAATAAAGCACCTCTAAATTGTAGCCCAGCTTTTGATTTTTAGCCAATTTAAGGTATTATGGTCTTTGTTTACGTTTCTTGTTTTCCCCATCTGGTTTTACTGTTTTAGTTCTCTTTGCTCTCGTAGTGAAATGGATATCATACCGGTCTTCGGAACCGTTGTTGGGGGTTCGAATCCCTCCGAGAGCACCAGTGATCTGTGGGCGTTAAATCAGCGACGATTTTTTTGGCACACAGTGGCGTGCGTTAGTGAATTGCAGTATAATTTATTTTTGTTTACGAAAAAACTTTATCGTTTCTTTATAATTACATCATTGCGGGTATGGTTTAGTGGTAGAACACGTCCTTGCCAAGGACGAGACGAGAGTTCGATTCTCTCTACCCGCACCTTAAAGACTCTTTATAAAAGACTAAAGACACGTTGGGTGTTTTGAAGGACACTTAGAGCATTTTGCCCTTTTGTTTTTTCTAAAAGTTGCTAAAAACCCTTTAAACTGTGGATAACTCTGGGGATATGTGTATAAAGGACAGATTTTTTTGTGTCTGTAAAGGACTGTCTTTCATATAATATGGCTAAATATATGGCTTTTATTAGCAAATACGTGAAATTAAGTAAAAAATAAGTTTCACGTGAAACAATGTTACATATGAAACATTGTATAAGTTCAGAAACATATGAACACAAAGACAAACACAAAAATTAACACCAAAAATAAGCTTTTGGTTGGTGCTTTAGGTGAAGAGATTGCTTGCAGGTTCCTAATTGGTCATAAGTATGATCTTTTGGACCGTAACTTTCGTCAGAAATGTGGCGAGATAGACATTATTGCCGAGAAAATGGGTGTTTTGCACTTCTTAGAGGTGAAGACTGTTTCACGTGAAAGACGTGCAGGTATTGGTATGGTGTCAAAAGGTGCCATGAGCGACGAGGACGTTACTTATGAAACATCTAGCCTTTCTGGCTACCGACCTGAAGACAATATGCATTTCCGTAAACTCCAGCGCTTGGAGCGAACGGTTCAGATTTATCTCGCCAAGAATCGTGTTCCACATGAAACACGCTTTCAGATTGATGGTGTCACTGTATATCTTCATCCAGAATGTCAAAAGGCGAGTGTGAAACTGATTGAGAATATTAATTTATGACGAACACACAGCACTATGTTTTTATAGATGAATCTGGCGATCCAGGGAGACCATTTAAAATTGACACACTGGGGAATAAAATCCAAACGGGAGCAAGTATTTTATATATCCTAACAGCGATTTATCTTGACTCTGTGAAATTGTTTGTATTGGAAAATGAAATAATGGACATTCGTCAAAAATACGGATTTAGGAGCGAAATAAAATCTACCACCATTCCACTTGAAATGTACAAATATTTGCTTGGAATTATAAATAAAATTGGAGTACCTGTTTACTATCGTCTAATCGACAAAACCAAATACAAAGGAAAGTTTGCCGTATCGGGTCACGCGAAGTTGCACAACATATTTGATGATTATAATTTATCAAAACTTGTTTTATTTACAGCCCAAAAACAAGATCTCATAGAGTCGGAAGTGATAATTGACCGTGCGGATAGAAGAATGTTTAAAGGTGACTGTTTCAACAGCTTTGATAAATATTTATTTGGTAGCGTGAACACTATAATCATTAAGCGAATAAAACACATCACTCATGTTAATTCAGAATATGTGAACGCTATGCAATTGTCCGACGTAGTAAGTGGCGCGGTAAAAGATTATTTTACTGGCAAAAATAAGGATTTGATAAAAATTATAGATAAAAAACATATCTACAAAATATGGTAAAAACCAAAAGAGCGGGCCCTAGACCTAGGACACGCTCTTTTGGTGCAAGTATTATATTAACTTGTGTTTAAATTATAACCCTCAAGCCCTGTTGCTGTCAATGGATTTTTGATGGGGTACGCCCACATTTTTGAACTGTATGAAAAAAGTTTTGAAATCGCAACTACTGTGCTAATATAACCTACATTGGTTTTGGCACGGTGTTTGATAGGTTTTTGGGTAAGTTTTGGAGTTTTTCGGGGCGTGGTGTAACGGCTAACATGCTTGTTTTGGGAACAAGTGACTCCGGGTTCGAATCCCGGCGCCCCGACATTTAGATTTTGATACAATAAAAACATGAAGACACTTCTATACATGGGTATTACTATAAACGGATATATAGCAAAACCTGACGGAGACTCACAGTTTACTTCCGAGGAAGACTTAAAAAGTTTTTTTGATCACAGCAAGAGTGCTGGGAACATAATTATGGGCAAAAATACTTTTATTGAAGCGTCAAAGCAAGGATATTTTCCATTTCCAGAAGCATTAAATGTGGTTTTGACCCATGAAAAACTTGATAATAAGTGGGGTCAAAATGTTTTATTTATCGACAAGTCCCCGAAAGATGTTTTGGCACTTCTAAAAGAAAAGGGATTTGAAACAGCGTTTCTCGCAGGAGGTGGAAATATAAACAGCTCATTTATCAAAGAAAAACTAATCGATGAAATATATATTGATGTAGAGCCTGTGGTATTTGGTCGAGGTATTCCAATTTTTGCAGAATCTGATTTTGAATTTGAATTGAAGCTACTTGAGACCAAAAAACTTAATGAAAACACTATACAGCTACATTATCAAGTTATAAAATAATTTTTAAATGGCATTTAAAAGAAAAATTGAAGATTTTGTGTGCGCGCATTGTGGCGCGGACAACTCTGGCAATGGTTTTACAAATCATTGCTACGCGTGTTTGTGGAGCATGCACGTGGACATTGAGCCTGGCGACAGGGGAGCTCTGTGTGAGGGAATGATGAAGCCGATTTCTGTGGAGGGAATTGTAGGGAAGTATGACCTCGTGCACAAATGCGAAAAGTGTGAGCTTATAAAAAGAAATAAGGTTTGGCCACGCGACAATTTTGACGAAATTATCAAAATTGCGAAGCAGAAAAAGGCGTGATAGTATGACGTTTACTGCGACACGTTTGTTGCGCCGTCGCGAAAATTTGCGGGATTAATTTAATGGTAGAATGACAGTTTTCCAAACTGTAAGTGGGAGTTCGATTCTCCCATCCCGCACACATTAGATATTTAAGTAGTTGTTTCATACACATAATTAGACGGTCCATATGGCAGACCTTCTTATTTTGAAATATTTTTTGCCATTGCACTGATTTATTTTAAAAATAAAAAATGCGATTTTGTGGTGCTTGAAGTAGGTTTGGGTGGTAGATATGACGCAACAAATGCAATAGAAAAACCTCTTGTTACTGCTATTACAAATATTGATTATGACCACACTGAAATTTTGGGTAAAACTCTCAAAAAAATTGGCACAGATAAAGCTGGAATAATAAAAAGCAGGTCGGTATTTTTTACTACAGAACGACGTCCTGCACTTTTGAAAATTTTTAATGAAATATGTAGGGAAAAACGTGTGTTGTTTTATCGAGTTTCGTCCTTGTCGTCTGGCGATTATCAAGAAGAAAATAAGGCTTTGGCTGGGGCCATTTCACGATATGTGGGAGTGAGTGACGCACATATCACTGAGGGAATAAGAAATGCTCGCCTTATGTGCCGATTTGAAATTATTCAAAACGAAAAAGGAAAACCTTTGGTGATTTTAGACGGAGCACACAACAGATCAAAAATAAAAACGACCATAGATAATTTAAAAAAATTAAAGTTCAAAAAATTGTATTTAATTGTCGGCATTTCTGACAACAAAGATCACATTTCCATTTTGAAACAGCTCATTCCACAGGCAGACCATGTGTTTTTTACACGTTTTCAAATAAAAGACAGAAAATGTGCTCATCCAAAAGACCTGCTTGCAAAATCTAGGAAATATTTAAAAAAGAGTGCAAAGACAGAAATATGTCTTGATCCAGAAAGCGCGCTGCTTCGCGCGCGCTCAAAAGCTAGGACACAATCCGGAGCGAAAGACGTGATTTTGGTCGCCGGCTCTTTTTTCCTAGCTGGCGAATTGCGAAAAAAGTGGATTTCCGAAGAGTGGGTTTTAGAACACAGAAGAGCGTTTGTGTGATTTGGTAATATAAAAATATAATAAAACCCCCTCTGAACTATTTAGCTTGGAAGGTGTTTTATTATATTTTCTGTGAGTTTTTGAAAGGTGTTTATTTCACCGCATCCTTAAGCCCCTTAGCTGCCCTAAATTTTGGAACTCGCATTGAAGGCACTGAGATTGATTCGCCTGTGCGAGGGTTGCGCGCCTGACGAGCCGCTCGCACTTTTGTAGAAAATATTCCAAGTCCAGCGATTGATACTTCGTCACCTTTTTTTAATGTTGAAACGATAGAGTCAATTATCATATCAACAACTTCTTCTGCTTGTGCTTTTGTTCCAGCCAATTTTGCGTGAACTACTTCTGCGATTGCTTGTTTGTTCATAGTTTTGTTGTTTAGGATTAATTTATAATATCTAATAATCTAGCATTTATTATATAATAAGCCATTTTTCACGCAAGCGATGAGGGGGCCCGCGCGCAGCAAGCGGGCAACCGTTGTTTTACCTAGCAAACTCCACAAATCTGCTCTCGCGAATGATATTTATCTTGATTTCACCAGGATATTTTAGGTCGTGTTCTATCTTCATTGCTATATTTCTAGCCATATTTTTGGCTTCTAGCTCGGTCACTACTGCAGGAAAGACAAAAACGCGTATTTCTCGCCCAGCTTGCAAAGCGTAAGATTTTTCCACGCCTTTAAATCCATTGGCAATTACCTCCAGCTCGCGAAGTCGTTTTAGATAATTTTCTACAGTGTCTCGTCGCGCTCCAGGACGTCCGCCAGAAATAGCGTCAGCCACCTGTACGATAATGGACTCAATGGTTTCATAAGGATATTCTTCGTGATGCGCTTGCATCGCTTTTACTATTTCTTCGCTCGCGCCAAACTTTTGCAAAATACGTCTGCCGATTTCCACGTGAGAGCCCGCGACTTCATGATCAAGTGCTTTTCCGATGTCGTGGAGAAGTGCGCCAGCTTTTGCTACGGCGACGTTTGCGCCGAGTTCTTCAGCAAGCATTCCCGCGATGTGTGTCATTTCTATAGAGTGTTGAAGCACGTTTTGACCATAGCTGGTACGGAAATGTAGGCGACCAAGGATTGAAATAATGCGTGGGTCTAGATTGAGTACGCCAGTTTCAAATGCAGCTGCCTCACCTCTATCTTTTATGATTTTATTTATATCAGCTTTTGCTTTTTCTACCATTTCTTCTATTTTTGCGGGCTGAATACGTCCATCGGCGATAAGATTTTCCAGAGCAACGCGTGCTATTTGTCTGCGAACAGGATCAAAAGATGAAATTGTAATTGCGCCAGGAGTATCGTCTACAATTATTTCCACACCCGTCACACGTTCAAACGCCTTGATATTTCGTCCTTCTTTTCCGATAATTTTTCCTTTCACTTCGTCAGTCGGAATAGGCACGCTCGTCGTGAGCATTTCTGATGACACAGAAGTCGCGAGTCTTTGAATAGATGTCGCCAAAATGTCTTTTGCTTTTCTGTCTAACTTTTCGTTGCCAGTCATTTCTAGCTTTTGCATTCGCACGAGAATGTCTTCTTCGTATTTTTTCTCAACGATGTGAAGAAGCTCATTTTTTGCAGACTCTTCTGTGAGTCTCGCGATCTTTTCTAGTTCGCTCTGTTTTTCAGCCAAAAGAGCGTCGGCTTTTTCTTTTATAGCCTTTATTTCCACAACTCTTTGTTTTACGTGTTCTACTTCTTTGTCTATGTCTACCTGTCTTTTGTCTAAAAACTCTTCCTTTTTAATGATGCGGTCTTCCGCTTTTTTTATTTTTTCTTCTTTTTCTTTTTGCTCTATGCGTGATTCTTTAAGTATCTGCTCGGCTTTTTCATCCGCTTCGGTGATGACTTTTTGCGCCTCTTCTTTAGCTTTTAGCTCTGCTTGTTTGATAGAGAGTTCCATTGAACCCTTTTTCCCGAGAGCGATAATGAGTCGCAAAAAATATCCGAATGCGATGCCGATGATACTCATGAAGCCTGCAAAGAGCAGTGCTGTTTTGAGTGGCATAATGTTTGAAAACAGTATGGACTAGAGATTTGTCTTTTTATCTACTTTTATTGTGTGTTCTGCTTGTGTTACGACAGTTGCGTGCAAGTTTTCGTTACTGATGTTGCCGAGGGTCATAGTGTGAGTAAATTTAAAGAAAATCCAAAAGCGATACTATTTTAAATTAAAATTTTAAATAAAATGAACACTTTCATAGTATAAGAAAATAGGGGATTTGTCTACTTTTCGTTATGGTTCAATGGTCGGGGGTCACTTTTAGCATTTGTATTAGTGTTTTGCGTATGTTAGGGTTGCGCTTGAATAGTTCGGTTGGTCACGTTGGCTTACCTGTTAGAAATGCAAAAAACAAACAAACGGAGACATTACCTTGGGAAATTCATCAACAATTACTTATAGAAAAACTATCGTTATTATTCCGTTCCTCACTCTGTGGTTTATGGCAATTGGCGTTTTTGCTATATCAGCATTGGAAAACGCTTCAAACTTTTTGGAAGTTTCGTTTTTGGGATTTGGAGAACACCCGATACTTTCTATGTGGTTCAGCTCAGTTGTATTTGGTGTACTGGGATTTGTTTTTATTTTTAGTTGTAGGGTGAAAGACGCCGAGCGGGTGTCCAATTTTGTGTACGCACTCGCGTTTTTGATTCTTTGCATCGTTTCTATGTATGGTGATTCCTTGCCATATTTGACGAAGACTCTGTTTACTGCAAACTGGATTTCTTCTACGGTGGTTTTTTTCAATCTGTTGGCTAATTTTGAAATACCAATGCTGAAAAATTCCATACCCTCTTTATAGGCGAAATCCTATACAGACACAAAAAACCCCGTAGCGATACGAGGGTTTTTAATTGCAAAATATTTTTGTACGCCGACTAGTAGACCTTATCAATAATTCCGTACTTTTTTGCTTCACTTGCGTCCATAAAGAAGTCGCGCTCCACGTCTTTTTCTATTTGTGCCAAAGGTCTGCCTGTACTGTCCACTAAAATTTTATTTAGTTTCGCACGAGTTTTCAATATCTGTCGCGCGGTGATTTCAATATCTGTCGCTTGACCTTGCGCTCCGCCCCACGGCTGATGAATCATTACTTCTGCGTTTGTGAGAGCAAATCTTTTTCCTTTTTTTCCACCCGCGAGCAATATAGCTGCGCCAGATGCCGCAATGCCGACGCACACAGTAGAAACATCTGGCTTGATGTGATTCATAGTGTCTAGCATCGCGAGAGTAGCGGTGACAGAGCCACCAGGGGAATTGATGTAGAGTTGAATATCTTTTTTCGGGTCTTCAGATTCAAGAAAAAGTAGCTGAGCGATGACGATGTTGGCAGTGTAATCGTCTATCGGTCCGCCCAAAAATATGATGCGCTCTTTTAGTAGGCGAGAGTAAATGTCGTAAGCTCGCTCGCCGAAACTTGTTTTTTCAATAACTGTTGGGATTAACATAAGTGGTTTTTGTTTTAGCTTTGTTAAGAGTAATAAGCCAATATATTATAGCAAAGTTAATGTATAATCAACTTATATGAGATTGCATAGATTTTTTGTAAATGAGATGGTCGGCGGGAGAGCAAAAATCGTCATTTCCGATGAGGATTTACTCCACCAGTGGAAGAAGGTTTTTAGGCTCGTGCCTCACGACAATGTGATAATTTTTGATGGTTCAGGTAATGATTATCAATGCAAAATAGAGACGCTTTCAAAAGAACGCGCCGAGCTTGCAGTCGGCGCTCCCCGTAACATTCCAGCCACAAAAAAAGATCTCTGGCTTTTTGTCGCGCTCATTAAAAAAGACCATTTTGAGTGGGTTGTAGAAAAAGGAACCGAGCTTGGTGTCAGTCATTTTGTGCCGATTATCGCCGAACGTTCTGAAAAAAAAGATTTAAACATGGAACGTCTCTCCAAAATTGCAAAAGAGGCGAGCGAACAGTCTGGACGGGGAACTGTGCCAGAAATTCACGCGGTAATGTCGCTTGAAGATGCGGTCGCGAGTGATATTTCTGGCATGGCGGGCGACATTTCTAGAAACGTAGCGAAAAATTCCCCAAATAAAATCGCCCTTGATCCAAAAGGTGTCGCACTTATGCGTGAAGATTTTGAAAATAAAGAACCGACTGCACTTTTTATTGGACCTGAGGGAGGATGGAGTGAAGACGAGCTTGCACTTTTTGCGTCAAAAAAAGTTTTAGTAAAAAATATGGGTCAGCAAATACTTCGTGCAGAGACAGCGTCTATCGCAAGTGCAACTTTGTTTCTTTATTTCTGATTCTCCAAAAATTCCAAAACTTTTTCATTTGTGAGCATATTTTCTACATACATTCGTACGCGAAATCTGTCTGCGTCCTTATGGTGTCCTAAAATGTGATCTATTTCTTTTTTCACAACATCTTCATCTGGAGTGATTTTTTCTATATTTGCGACGTGTCCTAAAATAAGCTGTGTTTTAGCCCTTTTTACAGCATTTTCTCGCCATTCTTTGCGGATGTCGTCTTCGGTTTTCTTTATGTGTTCTAAATACGTATCGTATGTAAGTCCTGCGCGCGAGATGTCGTCTTTAAATTGAGCGATCATTTTTACGAGTTCACTTTCAATAAAAAGCTCTGGAACTGTCATAGGAGTTTTTTCTACCAAAACTTCTAAAATAGCTAGACGCACTTTTTCTTTTGCTCGAATTTTTTTATCGGCAAGCAAGTTTTCTTTTATTTTATCACGCAAATCAGTCACGTTTTTGAAATCACCGACTGATTTTGCAAATTCGTCGTCAAAAATAGGAAGATTTTCTTCGGTTTGCGATTTTTTGTCCGCCGTTTCATCTTTCGTTTCGTCGGTCTCAACTGTTTCGTCAGCCCCGACCCTCTTTTTCTCCACTTTTGATTTTCTGAGTTGCAATATCACGTCCTCAATTTCTTTGTCTTCCACAGCGAAGTTTTCTTCTTTTTTTGTGATTTCAGCGACGGTTTTTTTTGCGAGTTCTTTGTAGTCAGAAAGATTTATCTCTGGAAACACTGCAGTTTTAATTTTAAATCCAAGAGGATTTTTTTCTGCGATTTTTGTGATGGTGACTTGTGGCGCGCCCACCGCTCTAATACTGTGATCTGTGACAATGCTCCCATATTGTGAATCCAAGGCGTCTTGTGCAGCGTCTTCTAGGATTTTGATATTTCCAAAGCGTGCGGTTACTATTTTTTCTGGTGCAAAACCCTTCCTAAATCCAGGAATCTCGGCATTTTCTGTGAGTTTTTTTAGAGCACTTTTTCTGTGTTCTTCAAAATACTCGGCGACTATTTCACCTTCTATTTCTACCTCTGAGTTTCCTATATTTGTAACTTTAATGTTTGCGTATTTTTTGTCGGCTTTTGAGTCGTTTTTTGTGTCGTCTTTTTTCATGAATCTTTGATTGTCAATAATTTATTTAATTTTTATTGAAGTTGGTTTACGCCAGAATCTATATTTTGAAAATCTGTAGCATTCAAATCTGACTCTATTGAAGTCGTGTCCACTGAAGAGCTTTGAGTTTGTAGTGTTTGTGTTTGAGAGTCTGGTGTAAAAGTCGCAGTGTTATTTTCTGTTGATGTTTCGGTAGCGCTCGTGTCTGTCGCCAGCGTCGATGGAGTCACTTTTTCTGATTTCTGTGTCCAAAAATATAGACTTCCCATAATTATTATCGCAAGAATAACAATGAGACCAACGATTGGCCCAAGAGAAGACCCTTTTTTAGGAGCGCCCATCATATTTGGCATTCCCACTATCTCAGGTGTCTCCGTTTTTAGCATTCCTGTGTTTAGATTATCGTTTGGTGTATTCATGTTTGTTTTGATTATTTTAAATTATTTTTTCAACTCTTCTTCAATCTCTTCTTCAATTTTTTGGGTATTGGTTGGTTTTAGCATTTGCATAAGTTCTTTATCGCCAGAAATATCTATTTTGTGGCTTTCCATAATTTTGGCCAGCATTTCCATAATCTTGGTAATTTCTTGTTCTGAAATAAGGTCAAGCTGTAAATCAAGTTCTTGGCGAAGCTGGTCGGACTTAGCCGCGCGGTTTTGTGAAATTAAAACAATAATAGAAAGTAAAATTGCTTCCAATGAAACGGCCATAGTCAAAAAACTAAATGGAAACGGATCAAAAGGAGTTATCCCCTCAATAATACCGGCATTAAAAAATATCCAAGTGGTAAAAGCGATGGCGTTGAGAATAAAAAAAGTAATGGTGCCAAGATCATGAGCCAGCGCATCAGCCAACTTGTGAGCCCAGGTTCTTTGCATTTGGGCTTTTGACTTATGGCTGATAATAACCGTGCGCCGCGATATTTTATTGCCTTCCGGTAAATTTGAATTATTCATATTTTATATCCCCGCTATTTTGGTGTCTGCTTGTGCTATAAAACCTTTTATAACATAAACATCTTTTCCTTCATTTGCAAGACTTTCAGTCGCTTTTGCTATCCTGCTACTAATCAATTTTAATCTATCTACTGCGGTTTTTATTCGCATATCTAGTAAATCAAAATTTCTCTTTAATACAACCTTTCTGCTTTCCATGACTTTTAACCCAGCTTTTTTTAAAGCAGATACTACTTCACTTCCACCACCGACCCCACTAGAATTTATTGAAGGGGGAATGTAAGGAATAGCGTTTAGTGGGGTCGTTGGACTTTGTGGACTCACAGTGTTTTGATTGCTGTTACCTGTGTTGCTCATACTACCAGTACTTCCTGCACTTCCCGGACCTCCTGTATATGGGTTTTGTGTAGTGGGGTTTGTCGTTCCCGTCGTTCCCGTTGTCACCGTTGTCCCTGTCATTCCCGTCATTTCCGCGGTTTGCGTAGTCTGTGTGTTCTGCGTCTGCGTGTTGCTTTGCCCAGATGTTTTACCAGGAAATTCTACTGCTCTTATAGCCGCTTTTATTTCAGCTGGTACAAAAAACATCACAAGTAAAGCAATTATTGAAATATATATGTATTTTTTCATTTGCT
>CALRHW010000005.1 GCA_943359555.1 Parcubacteria group bacterium
GTAGCCGTTGCCCCACTCATCTCAAGATTGTTTACTTTCAAATCCCCAGTTTTTATCTGTGCCGTAGCACCCACATTAAGTGGAGCCGCGACATTTCCACCAGTAGGTGCTGCTGTCGGTCCTGTCCACACTGCTTGTGCATAAGAGATCCCTAGACCCAGCACTAAAGCAAGGACGATGACCTTGAGTGTTGAGAGGGTTTGTTTCATAGCATCATAATATCAGATGAAAGCTTATTTTGTGTGACTGTATGGGGATAAGTAATAACACTAGCACCATAACAGACGAACCCCGTGATAAAGCGGGGTTCTCAACGAGGTTGAAGATTTTGCGAAGTCAGCAATAAAACAATTACGAAACTTGAAATTTCAGAAAAAAAGAGACATAATTATAAGAATTATTGATAAAGTAGTCGGAAATCAAGATAAATTATTAGTATATGGTTATATCCCTATAAATCCAAATGTCATACAGTGTTCTACAAATCGGTATCGTCGGTCTCCCAAATGTTGGCAAATCGACATTATTTAACGCTCTCACTAAAAAATCCGTTCCAGCGGAGAATTATCCTTTCTGCACTATTGATCCGTCTGTGGGTGTTGTGGCTGTGCCAGATGACAGGCTTTGGAAACTTTCAGAATTTAGTAAATCCGCGAAAACGATCCCTGCGGCGATTGAATTTGTAGACATTGCGGGTATCGTAAAAGGCGCATCGGAAGGTGAAGGTTTGGGAAATAAATTTTTGAGTAATATTCGTGAGGTGCATGCTATCGCGGAAGTGGTGCGTATTTTTGAAGATGACAATGTGATACATGTGGACGGAAAAATAGACCCACTTCATGATGTGGAGATTATAAATCTGGAACTTATTTTAGCTGACACTGATACTGTAAAAAAACGTCTTGGCAACGTAGACAGAGAAATGAAAAAGGGAACGAAAGAGGCAGTGATTGAACACGGAGCTTTGGAAAAAGTGCACGCAATGTTGCTTGCAGGCAAGCTCGCGCAAGATGCATCTTTAAACGAGCTTGAATTGCCGTTTATAAAAGGACTTCAGCTTTTGACGATGAAGCCGATTCTTTATGTTTTAAATAAAAAAGGTGGAGCGAGGAATTTGGATGAAATGCGTGATGGCGCGTCAGACGAGCGTTTTACAAAATTGCTAAAATTTTTTGCGGACACAAAATCACTTTATGTAATTGTAGATGCAGGCATTGAACAAGAGCTAAAAGATTTGACCGCAAGCGAAAAAGAAACTTTCCGAAAAGAACTCGGCGGGGAAGACGACGGAATAAATAATTTGATTACAAAAGGTTACGAGCTTTTAGATTTGATAACATATTTTACAACTGGCGAAGACGAGTCGCGTGCATGGACGATTTTACGCAATTCAACTGCACCGATTGCTGGCACAGCCATTCACACAGATTTTAAAGATAAATTTATTCGTGCGGAAGTGATAGCTTACGACGCGCTCTTAGGAGCGGGCTCGCTCGCGCTCGCCCGCGACAAAGGCCTCCTCCGCACCGAAGGCAAAGAATACATTGTGAAAGACGGGGACGTAATAGAGTTTAGAATATAACACCTGAAAATCTATGATATTATAACTAGTCTAGAGCCTAAAATTATTCCTTTAAATTAATTAAAAACTATTCAACATATTATGCACGAATCAGAAACCAAGGTACAGGAATCTAACGTACCGGCTCAAACAAATAGCTTATCAACCCCTGTAGCGATCATTGTGGCGGGCGTTATCATTGCCGGAGCGCTATTATTCGGACTAAAAAGCAACGACGGTTCTAAAGTTGCCAATATTCCGCAACCTCAAGGTGTAGCACAGCCTACTGGAGATTTAGAACAAATGAAATCAGTTTCAAAGGACGATCACATTATAGGCAATCCGGATGCACCAGTAAAAATAGTAGAATACTCCGATACGGAATGCCCATTTTGTAAGAGATTTCATAGCACGATGAAAGAAATAATGGATACCTACGGTAAGGAAGGGAAAGTAGCATGGGTGTACCGACATTTTCCACTTGATGAACTTCACTCTAAAGCACGAAAAGAAGCTGTCGCTCTTGAGTGCGCCAATGATCAAGGAGGAAACGACAAGTTCTGGTCATACGCTGATCGCCTTTATGAGATTACTCCAGCGAACAATGGTCTTGATCCTGCCGAACTCCCAAAGATTGCAGAATTTATAGGTTTGGATACAGGAAAATTCAATACCTGCCTTGCGAGTACGAAATACGATGCTCACATTGAGGAAGAAGTTCAGAACGCTCAAGCAACAGGAGGTAACGGTACCCCATGGAGTATTGTAGTAGGTAAAAATGGCAAGAAGTATCCACTCTCAGGAGCACAACCTATCTCTGCCATAAAACAATTGATTGATCTTGCATCAAAATAACTATGATTCTGGGTGCTTTACAAAAAGTATTCCGTAAACCTGCCTATGTAGTTCTTGCACTTGTCGTAAGTGCGTCGGTATTTGTGTTTGCTGTGTGGCTTCCAAATCTTCGACTAGTTGCGGATATAGTCAGTTCACCCGATATACCTTTTGGAAGTAAGATTGAATTGCCACTTAGTCTTTTAGGCTCTATTGCAACAAATTTCACCCCGTTATCAGCTTCCTACACGATCGTCATAACAATTCTATTTGGGATCTATATCGCTATGTCCGTCTTCTTTTTAAGGCGAAAGATTGCAGAAGTTGGAAAAAGAGGAATCGCCACAGGATTCTTGGGTACAGGAAGCAGTGTCATTGGAATAGGATGTGCTGCTTGCGGATCTTTTCTACTAACGAGTACCTTGTCACTTATTGGAGCATCGAGTGCTTTGGCCTTCTTGCCACTCGGAGGTGGTGAGTTTGGTATTATTGGGGTGATCTTACTTGTGATATCTATCTACATTACATCAAAGCAGATAAGAAATCCTGCTGTGTGCAAAATTTAATCATTAAAATATATGGAAGAAAATAAACCCAACAAAACTGAACGTAGTGAGTCAGCGATAAAGAAACAAACAGTCAAGAAGTACGCAACATGGGGCGTGATTACTTTCGTGATCGTTGTGGTAATTTGGGGTTTTGTTACGGCTTACAAAAACAGATCACAGATTTCAGAATCAGATATTATATCTCGCATGGGAATCCATACCCATCCGGAACTTGCGATATATGTGAAGGGAATAAAACAAGAAATGCCAGCCAGTCTGGGTGTTAGACCTTCATTCATGGCGCCCGTTCACACACACGAACCTAATGGAGTCATTCACCTTGAATTTCAAGGGTTGGTTCAAAAGAAAGATATCACACTTGAACAATTTTTTAAGATTTGGGGTAAGGACATCAACTCATTTGGAACTAATATGAAGATGACAGTCAATGGAAAAGAGAGTACTGATTACGGAAATTACCTAATGCAGGATAAGGACAAGATCGAATTGAGATATGAATAATGCACAAGGTCAGATACATATGAAACTCAGTGTGGTATTATAGTAAACATTATGAAAACATCACCAAAAGATTTCTTTTTGCACTTGGGTGTTATTATTAGTTTATATATTAGTACCATAAGCTTACTTACTCTAGTTTTTAATATTATAAACAACTTATTTCCTGACAACTTAAATTATTACGTTGACCCGTATTCTGCAGTTATTAGATGGGCTATTGCGTGTCTTATCATTATTTTTCCTCTCTTCATTATTCTTTCTAGAACCACCAATAAAGATTATGTTTTGAGTCCAGAAAAAAGAAATTTAGGAATTAGAAAATGGCTCACATATTTTACACTTTTTTTGGCGGGGGTTACGATTATTGTTGATCTTATCGTGCTCATCAACACGGTTTTGGGTGGAGATATAGCGAGTCGTTTTATTTTTAAAGTGCTTGCGGTGCTCGTTGTCGTCGGTTTGATATTTATTTATTACATCCATGATTTAAAAAGTGTCGCCGTGATTCAAAAAAGTCGGCGCACTTTACTTGCGGGAGTCACTTCGCTCATAGTGCTCGCTTCTATCGTGAGTGGATTTATGATTATGGGTTCGCCAATGACACAGCGCCTAATGCGTTTTGATCAACAAAAGCTCGCGGATTTACAGACTATTCAATGGCAATTGGTAAATTATTTCCAACAAAAAGGAGATTTACCAGAAACTTTGACCGACCTGCGAGACCCAATTTCTGGTTTCGTTATTCCTGTTGATTCTCAAAATAACCTTTCTTACGAATACAAAAAAAATAGCGAAATGAGTTTTGAATTATGTGCAGATTTTAATGTAAACAGTGATACTAGCAACACATCTGAAATGAACTATGCAAAACCAATCAGCGTAGGAATTGAAAATGAAACTTGGGCACACGGCGTTGGTGTAACTTGTTTTAAAAGGACAATAGATGCACAGCTTTATCCCGTGAATATTATGCGCCCGCCCACCGCAACCCCAGCAAAAATCTAGCACAAACATGAAGTCCTACGACCACAAGAAAATAGAAAAAAAGTGGCAAAATTTTTGGGAAAAAAAAGGCCTCAATCATGCCGAAGATTTTTCTGCGAAGCCAAAATTTTACTCTCTTATTGAATTTCCATATCCGTCTGGTGACGGTCTTCATGTGGGTCACGCTAGAAGTATTATTGCAATGGACATAATCTCGCGGAAACGGCGCGCAGAGGGCTACAACGTGCTTTATCCTATCGGCTGGGATGCTTTTGGTTTGCCGACTGAAAATTACGCTATAAAAACTGGCATTGCTCCAAAAATTGTCACTAAAAAAAATACCGACACATTTCGGCGACAACTCAAGTCTTTTGGTTTTTCTTTTGATTGGTCGCGAGAAATAGATACTACTGATCCGCAATATTATCGCTTTACACAGTGGCTATTTTTGCAATTTTTTAAACACGGTCTTGCTTACAAAAAAAAGATGGCTATCAACTGGTGTCCAAAAGATAAAATAGGTCTTGCAAATGAAGAGGTGATAGACGGTTGTTGTGAACGTTGCGGTACTCGCGTGGAGCAAAAAGAAAAAGAGCAATGGATGCTCGCTATTACAAAATATGCAGACAAGCTAGATCGCGATCTTGCAAATGTAGATTTTGTGGAGCAAATCAAGCTTGCTCAAAAACATTGGATTGGAAAAAAGGAGGAAATGGTAGACGGAAAAAAAGTAACCACTTTTAAAATTCACGATTGGATTTTTTCTCGTCAGCGATATTGGGGTGAGCCTATTCCGCTTATTCATTGTCAAAAATGTGGCATTATTGCCGTGCCAGAAAAAGATTTGCCTGTGAAGCTCCCTAATGTAAAAAATTATGTGCCGACAGACACTGGAGAGTCACCGCTTGCGTCAATTTCAAAATGGGTAAATGTAAAATGTCCACAGTGTGGTGAAAAGGCAAAACGCGAAACCGACACTATGCCAAATTGGGCTGGTTCAAGCTGGTATTTTTTGCGTTACACAGATCCAAAAAATAAAGAGGTTTTTGCGAGTGCAGAAAAATTAAAATATTGGATGCAAGTGGATTGGTATAACGGGGGAATGGAACACGCGACTTTGCATTTGCTTTACTCTCGCTTTTGGAATGAATTTCTTTTTGACATCGGTCTTGTGCCGACAAGTGAACCTTATAAAAAACGCACAACGCAAGGACTTATACTCGCAGAAGGTGGCGAAAAGATGTCAAAATCACGCGGGAATGTCATAAATCCAGATAGTATTGTGAATACTTTCGGTGCGGATACTTTGCGTGTGTATGAAATGTTTATGGGACCTTTTGATCAAGCAATAGCGTGGAGCTCTGATTCTATAGTCGGTTCTCGACGATTTCTTGAGCGAGTTTGGAAACTTTTTGAAAAAGTAGATGCAAATTTTACGCCAGAGAAAGCAGAAAAAACTTTCAATAAAAACATTCATCAGACTATTGTAAAAGTATCTGCTCATATAGAAAAAATGGAATTTAATACAGCCGTTTCTGCGCTCATGATTCTTTCAAATGATTTTGAAAAGCAAACAAAAATCTCGCAAAAATCTTTTGAAATTTTACTTCAACTTCTCGCACCCTTCGCACCACACATTACAGACGAGCTTTGGTTTTTATTAAAACACAAAAAATCAATACACACAGCATCGTGGCCAAAACCTGACGCCACCTTACTTCTGAGTGACACCGCGACCATTGTAGTACAAATAAACGGCAAGACTCGCACCACTTTTGAAATCGCAAAGACCATTGAAGAGAGTGCGATAATAGCTAAGGCGTTGGGTTTAATTGAGATAAAAAAATGGATTCTCGGCAAAAAAGTGCAAAAAACCATATATATAAAACACAGACTTATCAATATTGTGCTATAGATTTTTCTGTGGGCTTGACAAGTTTGTTGACTTGAATTAATAATAGTGATACAAATGAGTAATATAAAAAATATTAATAAATCATAATAAAAAATATGGCAGAAAAAACTAAAGCAATCTTGGTTAATCCAAAACAAGTAACAAAAAGATTACTTTCTGTTTTAGCAGACCGTGCAAAAGATGTTGTCGTAAGTCGTTATGGTTTAGGCACAAATCAAAACAAGATGACTCTTGAGGCTATTGGAAAAAAATACGGCATTACTCGTGAGCGAGTGCGCCAGATTGAAAATTACTCACTCGCAAATATTAGGAAGTCAAAAGAATATGCAAAAGAAAAAAGAGCTTTTGATGATTTAAAAACTTATATTTCAAAGCTGGGAAGCGTCATTGGGGAACAGGATATTTTAAATAATATTTCAAAAGACAAAACTACACAAAATAACGCACTTTTCTTGCTTGTTGTTGGCGAAGAATTTAAAAAAGAAAAAGAGGACGATGAGTTTAAGCATAGATGGTATATTGATGGAAAACTCGCAGAACGCGTGCATGAATCTCTCCGGAAACTTTATTCAAATCTAAAAGACGATGATATCGTGCCAGAAGGCGATATGGTTTCTGCATTTCTCGATCATCTTAAAGAAGTATCTGAAGACTATAAAAATGATGAAGTTGTGCGACGTTGGCTTTCACTTTCAAAAAAAATCGGTAAAAACTCTCTAGGCGAGTGGGGGAAATCAAAATCTTCAAACATCAATGCAAAAGGAATGCGAGATTATGCTTTTCTTGTTATTCGCAAACACGGCTCTCCGATACATTTCCGCGAAGTTGCCAGCTCAATTGAAAAGATTTTCAAAAAGAAAGCTCACGTTGCCACGACTCACAACGAGCTCATAAAAGATCCACGATTTGTGCTCGTAGGAAGAGGGCTTTATGCTCTTGCAGAATGGGGATATATGAGTGGTGTGGTAAAAGATGTTATCCGAAAAATCCTAGAAAAAGAGGGTCCGCTTACAAAAGAACAGGTGATTGATAGAGTTTTAAAAGAAAGATATGTAAAAGAAAACACAATTCTTGTAAACCTACAAAATCTAAAGCATTTCAAAAAAGACAAGCAAAATAAGTATAACGTTGCGTAGTTTTTACCAAACTAAATAAATAGAAAAAGTAGCCTTTGGACTGTGTTGCGGAGCGTTTGGCGTGAGCATAACAAAATTTCAGCAGAAATTTATGTGCACAGTCCAGAGGCTACTTTTTCTATTTATTATTTGTGGTAAAATAATAGGCAATGAACAGTTTTTTTTCTGATTTAAATTCAGACATACTTGTAACAGTGTTTCATATTCTGTATGCGTATTTGCCTTTGTGGTTTCCGATTATTTTACTTATCATATTCCATAATATTTGGATGGAATATATTATTACGAAAGGCATAAACAAAGAGGGCGGAGTTCTCCTTGAAATGAAACTTCCAAAGGAAATAACAAAATCACCGCTTGCGATGGAGCTCGTTTTGATTTCTTTGTGGCAAAAGGGTTCCAATTCATATCTTGATACGTATATAAGAGGAAAAACAAAGCCATGGTTTTCTTTAGAGCTCGTGTCTATAGAAGGGCAGGTAAAGTTTTATATTTGGACTAGACCAAAATACAGACGCTTACTTGAGTCGCAAGTCTACGCTCAATATCCTGGAGTTGAAATTCACGAATCAGAAGATTATACAAAAACTGTATTTCATCCTGGAAAGTTGAAATTTTCAGACCCAGCACCTTTTTGGGCGACATATTTTAAATTTACAAAACCAGATGTCTATCCTATTAAAACTTATGTTGATTATGGTTTAGATAAAGATCCAAAAGAAGAATTTAAAATTGATCCAATAACTTCCGTACTTGAATTTTTAGGATCACTTAAAAAAGGTGAACAGGTGTGGATTCAGATTCTTATTCAAGGACATAAAAAAGAAGGGATTGAGGACGGTCGTTTGCACAAAAAACCGTTTTGGAAAGACGCAGGTGAAGCTGAAGTAAAAAAACTTATTGAAAAATTAAAAGTTGACGGAGGAGATGATGAGACGGGCGCAAGGTCTCGTAGACCCACAAAACAAGAAGATGAGGTGATAAACGCTCTAGAGCGTTGCATGTCCAAACTTCCATTTGAGGTGGCGATAAGAGGATTTTATATTGCAAAACCAGAAGCTTTTGATGGTATCGGCATTACTGGACTCATTGGAAGCTTCAAGCAATATGGTTCCGAAACTTTAAATGGTTTTAAACTGGGGAAATTTACTGATTTTGATTATCCTTGGCATGATTGGATTGGTTTTGGTGGTATTGGAAGAAGAATAAAAAGAACTGACCGCGAAGTAAAAATGCTTGATGCTTATAAACGTCGGTCTTTTTTCCATACTCCATATAAAAATTATTTGCAAAAAACTATGATTTTAAACACGGAAGAGCTTGCGACTATATTTCATTTTCCTGGAAGTGTTGCTTCTACGCCGACCCTTCAAAAATCTATGTCAAAGAAAGGCGAAGCACCACCAAATCTTCCTGTTTAATATACCTACATGGAACCAAAACTGCCCAAGTCGCGCTCTAGCTTGTTTGTAGAAAGTTACATTATTTATTTTAAGTTATTTTTGGTTGTTTTTATTTCCGCAATATTTTATATTCAGTTTTTTTGTTGGCGAGCACCCAGCACATTTCCACCAGAGAATATTTTTGTAGTAGAAAAAGGTCAGTCACTTTCCGCTGTGGCGAGCTCGCTTGCAGATGCTCACATTATTAGTTCACCATTTTTATTTAAAAATCTAGTAGTAATGCTTGGTCGGGGAAATGGTATCAAAGCAGGGGATTATTCTTTTAAAAAACCAATAAGTGTTTATGGAGTAGCTAGCCGTTTAACCAAAGGAGAGTATGGTCTTTTGACAATAAAAATCACTATTCCAGAAGGATTAAATATCTTTGATATGGCGTCGCTTTTTGAAAGAGAACTCATTGAATTTGATTCAGAAAAATTTTTATCACTTGCAAAAGAGGGCTATCTTTTCCCTGATACATACTTTTTTCTTCAAAATGCAACAGAAAGCGACGTGCTTAGTTTAATGAAAAATAATTTTGATAAAAAAATCGCAGGACTAAATGAACAAATAAAAACTTTAGGCAAACCACTTGATGAAATAGTTATTATGGCTTCTATTCTTGAAGAAGAAGCTCGCACCGAGGAAACTCGCGAAATCATATCTGGAATTTTATGGAAAAGAATAGAGATAGATATGCCACTTCAAGTAGATGTAACCTTTCAATATATAAACGGCAAGACAACCAAAGACCTCACAAAAGCCGATCTTGAAATAGACTCTCCTTATAACACCTATAAATATAAGGGTTTTCCGCCGACGCCCATTTCAAACCCCGGTTTAGAAGCGCTTACAGCCACACTCAATCCCAAAGATACACCATATTTTTATTTTCTTTCTGATAAAGGCGGTATAATGCATTATGCGACCACGTTTACAGAACATAAAAAAAATCGGGAATTATATTTAAATTAAAATAATGGAAAATAAAATACCAAAAATAATAAAAGCCGACGGCAAAGCAGAAGATTTTAACAAAGAAAAACTTTTACAATCACTCATAAAATCTGGCGCGTCAGCTCACACAGGAGAACTCATAGCAAAACACATAGAGGGCGAGGTTGCCGAAGGAATGAGCACTACTCAAATATATTCTCACGCTTTTACCTTACTAAAAAAATTTGAAAGACCCACTGCGATACGCTACTCACTAAAGCGCGCGATAATGGATCTTGGCCCGACAGGATTTCCGTTTGAGGGTTTTATTGCGGAGATTTTTAAAAGTAAAGGATATAAGGTGCTTACTGATCAGCACATTATGGGTAATTGTGTAGAGCATGAAGTAGATGTCGTTGCATACAATGAAAATAAACTCATAATGTGCGAAGCAAAATTTCACAACGAGCCCGGTTCGCGAAGCGATTTAAAAGTAGCTCTTTATGTAAAAGCGCGATTTGAAGATCTTTCGGGGAAAGAATTTACTGATTATGGCGCTCCGAGAAAACTTAACGAGGGCTGGCTCATTACAAATACAAAATTTACAAATACGGCTATTCAATATGGAATGTGCAATGGTCTTCATATGGTTGGCTGGAACTATCCTTTCAAAGGCAATTTACAAAACATGATAGAAGACGCAGGACTTCACCCTGTCACTTGCCTAAAGACACTTAGTCAATCAAATATAAAAACACTTATTTCTCAAAACGTGGTGCTTTGTAAAACTTTGTTTGAAAAAAAAGAGCTTCTGGACAACCTCGGTTTGAGCCAGACAGAAAAAGATGAAGTGATAACAGAAATAAGTCTTTTGTAAACGGACGCAAAAAACGATATAGTAAACTTTATGCAATCACAAATGACAGCACAGGAAATCCGGCAAAAATTTAAAGAGTTTTTTGAAAGTAAAAAGCACGTTATTTTACCTTCTGTTTCGCTTGTTACGTCTGACGAAAAAGGTGTGACAGATACAACTCTTTTTAATTCCGCTGGAATGCAACCGCTCATTCCTTATCTTTTAGGCAAAAAACATCCATCAGGTACTCGTCTCGCAAGTGTTCAAAAATGTTTGCGAACAGTAGATATAGATGACGTGGGTGACAATACGCACGCTACTTTTTTTGAAATGTTGGGCAACTGGTCTTTTGGTGATTATTTCAAAAAAGAGGCAATAGAATGGAGTTTTGAATTTTTAACTTCAAAAGAATACGGGCTTGGTTTAGATCCACGCCGACTTTTTGTAACTGTTTTTGAAGGTGATGATAATGCACCGCGAGATGATGAGTCTTTTGAAATTTGGAAAAATATTTTCGCGCACGCGGGCGTTTCTGGTGAAAGAATTTATTTTATGTCGGCAGATGAAAATTGGTGGAGTGCGGGGGACAATGGTCCTTGCGGTCCAGATACAGAAATGTTTTACGATTTAACAGGTATCTTAAATGATGGAATGACTAAAGCAGATTTTTTAGTTGCAAATAAATTACAGCAAATCGTTGAAATATGGAATGACGTCTTTATGGAATATGAAAAGCATGACGGAAAGGTTGTGGGTAAACTTCCGCAGAGAAACGTAGATACTGGTGCGGGTTTGGAGCGATTATCTATGATAATGCAAAATACACGCGACCTTTTTGAGGTAGATTTATTTGCGGACATGATGAATCTAGCAAGTAAGATTGCAATCGAAAAAAAATCACAAAAAATAATCGCTGACCACATACGCACTTCTATTTTTGTTATCGGCGACGGAGTCTTGCCGTCCAACACGGATAGAGGATATGTGCTACGCAGGTTACTTCGTCGTGCTATTTTTCATACTGAAAAAAAAGATATTTCTACTGAGGCAGTGCATGATTTTGTTGCTTCTGTAGCTGTAACTTATAGTCAAACGTATCCTGAAATTAAAAATAAAACTGAGATAATAGAGCGCGCGATAAATGAAGAAGTTGAAAAGTTTAAAAAAACATTTCCTCAAGGATTAAAAACTCTCGCTACAATAAAAAAATATTTTGACGAAAATCCAGATAAAGATACAAAGGAAGAAATCTCTGGAAAAGACGCCTTCCATCTTTCCTCTGTTTTGGGTTTTCCGATTGAAATGACGATAGATTTTGCTCGTGAAAATAACATGTCGGTAAATATTGACGAATTTTTTGAAGAACAAAAACAGCATCAAAATCTTTCGCGCGCTGGCGCTGAACAAAAATTTAAGGGCGGTCTTGCAAGTACAGACGAAATGTCGGTGCGACTTCATACAGCGACTCATCTTCTTCATCAAGCACTTCGTGATGTCCTCGGTGAACATGTAGAACAAAAAGGTTCTAATATCACGCCCGAGCGTTTACGTTTTGATTTTTCTCACACACAAAAAATGACAGACGAAGAAAAATCAAAAGTAGAAAAAATTGTAAATGAAAAAATTCTTGCAAAAATCCCAGTAAAAAAAATCCTACTACCAAAAGTACAAGCAGAAAAAACAGGTGCGCGACATCTTTTCGGCGAAAAATACGGAGACGAAGTAAGTATTTATTTTGTTGGAGACACGCTTCAAAACGCATACTCAAAAGAATTTTGTGGTGGACCACACGTACAAAACACTTCCGAGCTTGGTCATTTTAAAATAATAAAAGAAGAAGCTGTTTCTGCGGGAGTGCGTAGAATAAAAGCAACCGTTTTGGTATAATAAAAGAGCAATGTCTTTTTTCAAAGAAAAATTAGAACAAGAAATAAATTTGGTTCTTGATTTTGGCAACGGAAGCGTCGCTGCTGCTCTTGTTTTTTTTAAGACAAACAACGCCCCTAGGTTGATTTACTCCAAAAGACTTCCTCTTGCAATTTCAGAAAAAGTATCTAAAAACAAATTATCAGTACTCGCTTTAAAGATTTTAGAAGAAACACTCGCTTGTGTTGCAAAAGAGGGATTTGAGCAAATGCGCAAGCTTGGTTTGGAAAAGGAAAAGGTGCGACAAACTTTTTGTGTATTATCTTCGCCTTGGTATATTTCAAAAACAAAAATACTAAAAATAGAAAACTCTGAGCCTATTTTTATAAATAAAAATTTTATAGATTCTCTGCTTAAACACGAAGTAGATCTTTTTACAAAAGAAGTTACTGAAAGAAAAACAGGAGCTCTTTTAAAAAATGATATTGATGTCTTGGAAAAAAGGATTATTCAGACAAAATTAAATGGTTACAATACCACAGATCCATATCAAAAACGTGCTCGCCAAATAGAGTTGGCGATTTTCCTCAGTTTTATTTCAAAAAAAATTGCTACTTCCATAGAGCAGATAGTCGGAAAGTTTTTTTATTCAAAAAATCTAGCGTTTTTTTCGTTTTCTTTAGTAGAGTATAGCGTCATCGGTGATATTTTCTCAAATGAATCTGACTACGTCTTTTTGGATATTTCCTCTGAAGTCACTGACATTTCATCTGTAGAAAAACACGTACTTATGGAAACTACATCTTTTCCTTTTGGACGTAACCACCTTATAAAACAGGTAGCAGAAGAGCTCAAAGTCTTACCAGAGATTGCTTTGTCTTATATAAAGATGAATTCTCGCGGACATGTAGAAGAATCAAGTGCAAAATCTGTAGCCACTGCGAGTGCAAGAGTTTCAAAAGAATGGAGCGCTCATTTTTTCAACGCATTCACAGATGTGGCAAAAGGTTCTACGCCGTCTAAAATATTTGTCACAGTAGATAGCGATGTTGCCCCGCTTTTTATTTCCACCATAAAAGAAAACCTCTCTCTCGCTCAAAAAAACAGTGTAGATTTTCAAGCGATACCGGTGGTTCTTTTAGATGAAGAAAAACTTTCGCAGTTTGTAGAGTTTGATGCACAGTCTGATAGAGATCCATTTCTTGCACTCGAAAGTATTTTTTTCAACAAGTTGTTCAATGAATAATATTTCAAATAATGTTTTTTAGTGTATACTAATATTTAATATGGCAAAGAAAATTTTACAAGACGTTTTACCTCCAGAAAATAAATCAATAAGAAATATTCCACTATCTAGGAAAAGACGCGGTGGGGATACGCATACTTCTACAGAAGACATTATAGTACTTGATAGTAAAAAACTGCTGAAAAAAAATACAGTATTAGCGAGTGATAATTTTTTCTCACCTCCGCAAAAAAGTCAGAGCAAATTTCCCCACAAAGGCGTTTGGATTACAGGCGTGCTGTGTCTACTTGTTGTCGGTTTTGTTTTTTCTTTTCTTTTTGTAAGTGCAGAGGTTGAAATCACAACAAAAACGCAGACGATAGAAATAACAACACCTCTTGTAGCAGAAAAATCTCCAGATTCGCTTGGTCTTGGTTTTCAAACAGTTACACTTTCAAAAGTTCTAGGAAAATCTGTGGAAGCAAAAGATGAAGAACAAATAGATAAAAAGGCGAGCGGAAGAATAGTTATTTTTAATAAAAATAGTAAAACAACACAAAGACTTATTTCTGGAACGCGTTTTCAGACTTCGTCTGGACTCATTTATAAAATAGACAGTGCGGTGACTGTGCCGGGTTATAGCCTAAAAGCTGGCGAAATGGTAGCAGGAAGTATTACTGCGACAATTACGGCAGAAAAAGCTGGCGAAAATTACAATACTCCACTTTCTGATTTTACCATACCGGGATTTAAAGGTGATCCAAAATTTACCAATATTTTTGCTCGTTCCGACACGCCGATGCAAGGAGGTTTCTCAGGAAAAATTAAAAAAATAGCATCAAGTACATTTTTAAAAACAGAAAACGAATTGAACGCACAGTTGAAAGATCAGCTTATGGTAGAAGTAAAATCACAAATTCCTGACAATTTTATTCTTTATTCAGACGCGACTTCTTTTACATTTGAATCGGCACCGCAAACAGACTTAAAAGATACTTATGTTACGGTAAATCAAAAGGGAACAATAAACGGAATTATTTTAGATGAAAATGTTTTAAATAGAGAACTTGCTTCAAACACAAAACCATCTTCAAAAGAGGGTGAAGTGTATGTTTCAAATCTTTCAGACTTAAAATTTGTTTTGCCACCAAATGTAGCCTTACCTATTTCTGGCGACAAAGATATACCTTTTATTTTAAAAGGACAAGCACACTTTGTATGGATTTTTGATCAAGAACAAATAAAGAAAAATCTAGTGGGAAAACCCAAAAAAGAGCTCGGCTCAGTCATTTCTTCCTATCCAGCCATAGCGAGCGCCAAGGCAAACATTACGCCGTTTTGGAACCTGTCTTTTCCGAGCAAAACGAGTAAAATTAGTTTTAAAGTAACAACGCAATGATACGGGGGTTGACTAAATTCCGTATTTTGCTAGAATGTTTCGCATTGCTTATATTGTAATGGATAATAACAAAGAAAAGAGTCAATTGAGCGGAATTGTCACGGAAGCCTTGCCAAATACCTTTTTTAAGGTTAAATTGGAAGGCCAAGAAGATGAGTTGCTTACATACCTTGCAGGCAAGATGCGACTTCATAGAATTCGCGTACTTATCGGTGATAAAGTGATTGTGGAGCTAGATCAATATGGCGGTAAAGGCAGGATAGTAAAGCGTTTATAAGGGTAAAATTTGAATAATGAAAGTAAGATCATCAGTAAAAAAAATCTGTTCTAAATGTAGTGTAGTCCGAAGAAAAGGATACGTCTATGTGATATGTAAAAGTAACCCACGCCATAAACAGCGACAAGGATAATATATAAATATTTATGAGAATTTTAGGTATTACAATTCCAGAAGGAAAAAGATTAGAAATTGGGCTTACAACGCTCTATGGTATTGGACGACCTCTCGCTCACAAAATTTTAACAGAAGCGAAGATAGAATTTGGTAAAAAACCAAAAGATTTGTCTGTTGAAGACGAAAACAAAATCCGAGGCATTATAGAACGTTTCAAAATTGAGGGTGATCTAAAACGAGAAGTTGCCGGCAATATAAAGCGTCTAAAAGATATCAAAACTTATAGAGGGACACGACACGCTCGCGGACTTCCATCTAGAGGACAGAGAACAAAAACCAACTCCCGCACACGTCGCGGAAACGTGCGAAAGACGATGGGAAGTGGAAAACGTGCGGTAGATAAAAAATAATTAAAATGGGAAAAAAACGAATCGTAAAAAAAGGAGAAACAGAAGTAGCTGGCACTGAAGAAAAATCAGTGGTGGTGGCGTCTTCAAAAAAGAAAATAGAAACAGGTATTTTATATGTTCAATCAACATACAATAATACAAAGGTTGTTCTTACAGACGTAAAAGGCAACACTTTGTGCTGGTCTTCAAGCGGTTCACTCGGTTTCCGTGGCGCAAAAAAAGGAACACCATTTGCGGCGGCAAAAATCGGCGAAACTTTAAATGCAAAAGCACAGATTATAGGTATAAAAGAAGTTGCTGTTGTAGTAAAGGGAGTGGGTTCTGGTCGAGAATCTGCGATACGAGGTTTTATTGCAAAAGGAATTTCAATTTCATCAATAAAAGACGTGACGCCTGTTCCTCACAACGGACCAAAACCGCCGAAGCCACGTAGAGTTTAATATTATAAATTACAGTAATAACAAAAGGTATGATTATCGGACCAAGATACAAAATAGCAAGAAGACTCGGCGCACCTGTGTTTGAGAAAACTCAAACTCAGAAATACGCTCTGTCTCAAACACGCAAGACAAAAACTGTCGGAAAAGGTCGTGGACCAAAGCAAAAAACAGACTTCGGCGTCCAAATGAATGAGAAGCAAAAAGCACGCTTCACATATTTACTTACAGAAAAACAATTTTCAAATTACGTTAAAAAAGCTCTCGCAGCACAAGGTACAAATAAAGTCGGCGGACTCTATGAGTTTCTAGAACGACGTTTAGACAACACCGTGCTTCGTGGAGGTTTTGGACACACCAGACCCCTTGCTCGTCAGATAGTTTCGCACAATCACATAAAAGTAAACGGACGTATCGTAAATATTCCGTCTTTCAGTGTGTCTGTGGGAGACGTTATTACGCTTAGAGACGGTAGTATGAAGAAAACCTTGTTTGTGGGTCTAGAAGAGCGTCTACAGGCAAAAACAGCACCTTCATGGCTCAAAGTAGACGCAAGCAAGAAACAAATAGAAGTTCAAGGTATGCCAAAAATGGATCAAGGGGAACTTTTGTTTGATTTAAATTCAGTTATAGAATTTTATAGTAGATAATTTTTAATAAATAATAAAATCATCATGGTCCATCACAGCATCGTTTTGCCTTCAAAGCCAAAGATTGTATCCGAAGATAATTTTTCGGCGATTTATGAAATAGACGGACTTTATCCTGGATACGGTCACACTCTCGGCAACTCTCTCCGAAGAATTATCTTGTCATCACTTCCTGGCGCAGCCATTACTTCTGTAAAAATAAATGACGTAAGTCACGAGTTTTCTGTTCTTGATGGAATAAAAGAAGATGTCATCACAATTTTACTAAATCTAAAAAAAGTGCGTATCGCTATGCATTCTGACGAGCCTCAAACTTTGACTCTAAAAGTAAAAGGCGCACAGGAAGTAACAGCAAAAGATATAAAAGCGTCTGGTCAGATTTCAGTGCTAAATCCTGATTTCGTCATCGCTAATATCACAGATAAAAATGCAGAGCTCAATATTGAGATTCTTGTGGAAAAAGGTTTGGGCTACGTTTCAAAAGAAGTTATTCAGAAAAATCGTGTAGATATCGGCAGTATTGCTCTTGATGCAGTTTTTTCTCCTATTAAAAGAGTTAGTTATGAAGTAGAAAATATGCGCGTCGGTGACAGAACAGATTTCAACCGTCTTCGTATCTCTATAGAAACAGACGGCACAATGCTTCCTCACGACGCTCTTTCAAAAGCTATTGAAATAACTATCAATCAGCTAAAGGCGATTATCGGTTTTAAAGAAGAGGAAATGCCTGAAATACAAAAAGCGGACGAAGGAGAAGGTGGCGACAAAAAAGACCTTGATCCAGAATTTTTGAAAACTAGAATAGAATCACTCAATCTTTCAGCTCGCACAATGAACGCTTTGACTTCTGCAAATATCCGAACTGTCGGCGGACTGGTGCGAAAGAAAGAAAAAGATGTTACAGAAATAGAAGGTCTCGGCACAAAAGGTGTTACAGAGATTAAAAAAATGTTAACGGAAATTGGTGTTACTCTAAAGTAAATATAAAGTAATAATATGCGACATCACAGCTCAAAAAAGAAATTTGGCCGAGAAAAAAATCAGAGAAATGCTCTTGTTGCATCTCTAGTGCTTTCCCTTATAATAAACGAGAAAATTAAAACAACAGAAACGAAAGCAAAAGCTATTCGTCCTGTTGTGGAAAAAATGGTTACACAAGGCAAGACTAATTCAGTGGCGTCTCGTAGGTTGCTTTCAAGTAGAATAGGTATTATCGCTACAAAAAAGCTTGTAGATGTACTTGGACCAAAATATAAAGAAAGAAAAGGTGGATACACACGCATTATAAAACTTGGAAACAGAGTAAGTGACCGCGCGCCTATGGCCGTAATAGAGTTTGTATAAAAATTTATGAAACACACAATAGACGCACAAGATAAAAAGTTGGGAAGAGTAGCTAGTGAAGCTGCAAAAATTCTCATGGGAAAACAAACGACTCACTACGCACCAAACGTTGTAGAAAATGTAAAGGTTCACATTGTGAATGCTTCAAAGGTAATATTTGACGCAAAAAAACTCCGTGAAAAAGAATACATTACTTATTCTGGTTATCCCGGAGGACTCAAAACAAAGACAGCCGAGCAATTTTTAGCAAAAAAAGGTTATAGTTATCTTTTTATAGATGCTGTATATGGAATGTTGCCGATAAACAAGCTTCGTGCAAAGATAATCAAAAATTTAATCGTTACCGAATAATATGAATACAGAAGAAAACAAAAAATACATAGAAACTATTGGCAGACGAAAAACATCTGTGGCTCGTGTGCGTATGACAGAAGCGTCAAAAACTTCTATCGTTGTAAATGACAGAGAGTACGATGAATATTTTCCTACAAAAGCATTACAGATTGTCGGACTTGAAGCATTTTCAGTTTCAGCCACTCCAATAAAATTTAAAGTAACAGCAGTAATACGAGGTGGAGGCATTAGCTCTCAAGTGCAAGCGTTGCGACACGGCATTTCAAGAGGTCTTGTGGAACATGATTTAGAACTTCGTAAAAAACTTAAATCTTCTGGTTTACTAAAACGAGATGCGCGAGCAAAAGAACGACGTAAGTTTGGACTCAAGAAAGCGCGTAAAGCTCCTCAGTGGTCAAAGCGCTAAAAGTTATTTCAAAACTTATTTCATCAAGTCTTTTGAATCTGATAATCTATTTAAATCATGAAGGATAACAATCAAGACTCAAAAACTGAAAACGAAGAAATTGCAGACGAGGAAATCGTTTTTGAAAAAGACGTAGATATAGACGCGGATTACACAGAAAAAGACCCAAAGCTCGCGATTCAAAAATTAAAAGAAAAACTCGCGGTTGCACTAAAAGATAAAGCAGAATATTTGGACGGTTGGCAGAGAGCAAAAGCAGATTTTATCAACACAAGAAAACGTGATGAGGAAATGTATTTGAACCTTGTTAAATTTGCAAATAAAAACCTGATCACAGAAATCATTCCAGTGTTAGATAGTTTTGATATGGCAATGCAAAATAAAGAAGCTTGGGAGAAAGCGCCAAAAGAATGGCGGATCGGGGTGGAATACATTTATTCACAACTTCTAGACATTCTTCAAAAAAACGGACTAAAACAATTTGACCCTCTGGGGCAGGATTTTGATCCCCAGTTTCATGAAGCATTAGATACAGTGGAGACGAAAAATATAGATGAAGATGGTAAAGTATTCCAAGTTTTGCAAAAAGGGTATAGTCTTAATGACAAACCAATACGGTCAGCAAAAGTGAAGATAAGTAAAAGTGTTTCGTAAAAAATTGGCGGAAAATAAAAAATCGCTCGCGAAATTTATAAAAACTTTATCAAAAATTTAACAAACAAAAAATTATGGCAAAAGTAATAGGAATTGATTTGGGAACAACAAATAGTGCGGTCGCAATAATGGAAGCCGACGGACCAAAGATTCTTGAAAACATAGAAGGTGCACGCACTACGCCTTCTATTATTGCTTTGTCTAAAAACAATGAACGCACAGTGGGACTTCTCGCAAAACGCCAAGCGGTGACCAATCCAAAAAATACTATTTTTGGTATCAAGCGATTTATCGGGCACACTTACGAAGATCCTGCAGTGCAAAAAGACAAAGCAACAGTGCCTTATGACATTAGCTCGTCTTCAGACGGCGGAGTAATGGTGAAAATGGGCGACAAAGATTATCGTCCAGAAGAAATTTCTGCGATGATTCTCCAAAAACTCAAAGCCGACGCTGAAGCAAAGCTTGGCGAAAAAATAACTGAGGCGATAATCACCGTGCCAGCATATTTTAATGATGCACAAAGAAAAGCAACAAAAGACGCAGGGAAAATCGCAGGGTTGGATGTAAAACGAATAATTAACGAGCCTACGGCCGCAGCTCTCGCTTACGGATTTAATAAAAAGAAAGAAGAAAAAATAGTTGTCTTTGATTTTGGAGGTGGAACCTTTGATATTTCTGTGCTTGAAGTGGGCGGAGATGTTGTAGAAGTAAAATCTACAGACGGCGACAGCCATCTCGGAGGAAAAGATATAGATCAAAAAATAATCCATTATTTAGCAGGAGAATTTAAAAAAGAAAGCGGAATTGATCTAATAAAAGACGCGTTTGCTCTACAACGACTAGACGAAGCTGCAGAAAAAGCAAAGCACGAGCTCTCTACTGCGACCGAAACAGAAATAAATATTCCGTTCATTACATCTGACGCGTCAGGACCAAAACATTTTGTAATGAAAATGACTCGCGCAAAACTAGAAGAGCTTGCGAGTGAGTTTATTGACCGTGCGATTATGATTACAAAGCGCGCGATGGAGGCTTCACCTTTTAAAATTTCTGATATCAATGAAGTGATCCTAGTGGGTGGACAGACCAGAATGCCTAAAATTAAAGAAGCTGTGAAGGCACTTTTTGGTAAATAACCAAATCAATCTATTAATCCTGACGAAGTAGTGGCGCTCGGCGCAGCTATTCAAGGCGGAATTATTTCTGGTGACGTAAAAGATATTTTGCTTTTAGATGTTATTCCACTTTCTCTCGGTATTGAAACTATGGGAAGTGTTGCGACAAAACTTATTGAAAAAAATACTACAATTCCAGCTTCAAAGTCTCAGACTTTTTCTACTGCAGCGGACAATCAGACATCCGTAGAAATTCACATCGTGCAAGGCGAGCGACCGATGGCGAGCGACAACAAAAGTCTCGGAAAATTTATTTTGGACGGAATTCCTACAGCTCCTCGTGGCGTACCGCAAGTGGAAGTGACTTTTGATATAGATGCAAACGGTATTTTGAGCGTAAAAGCAAAAGATAAAACTAGCGGAAAAGAGCAGTCTATCCGTATTGAAGCGAGCTCCGGTCTTTCAAAAGAAGATATAGCTAAAATGCAAAAAGACGCAGAAATGCACAGCGCAGAAGACGCAAAGAAAAAAGATATGGTGGAGACAAAAAATATTGCCGAGCAAATGGTGTATACTGCAGAAAAATCTATCCGTGATAATGGCGACAAAGTTACTCCAGAAATAAAAGCTGTGGTAAATGAGAAAATTGAAGCAGTAAAAAAAATAAAAGACGGCACAGAGCGTGAGGCAATAATGAAAGCAACGACAGAACTTTCTACTGAAATGCAAAAAATCGGCGAATATATGAGTAAAAATGCTCCTGAAGGCGCGCCGGCGGGAGATGCAGGAGCAGATGCGGGTGCGACAGGTGAAGAAAAAGTGCGAGATGTAAATTATGAAGAAAAGAAGGAAGATACCGAAACAAAGGCAGACACAAAAACAGACGCAAAGACAGACGAACAAAAATAAGACGAGAATAAAAAGAAAACAAAAAATGGCGAAAGACTTTTACGAAACACTAGGTGTCAAAAAAAATGCATCAAGCGACGATATAAAAAAAGCGTTTAGAAAGCTCGCGCATCAATATCATCCAGATAAAGAAGGTGGTAATGAGACAAAATTTAAAGAAGCGAGCGAAGCGTATGGAGTCCTATCTGATGACAAAAAACGTCAAGAATATGATACTTACGGACAGACTTTTGGTTCTGGTGGTCCTAGTGCTGGCGGTCAAAACGGTCCGTTTGGTGGACAGGGTGGAGGTTTTGGTGGTCAAGGTTTCGGCGGATTTGATTTTTCTCAATTTACACAAGGCGGACAAGGCTTTGATTTCGGCGATATTTTCGGGGACATTTTTGGTGGCGGACAAAGACAACAAGCAAAACGCGGTCGCGATATTTCTATTGACATAGAACTTTCATTTTCAGAATCAATCTTTGGTGTTGAAAGAAAAATTTTACTCACAAAAACTTCAAAGTGTTCACATTGTAAAGGCGAAGGTGGCGAGCCGGGCACAGAATATGTTACTTGCAAAACTTGTAACGGAAAAGGAAAAATCCGCGAAGTAAAACGCACCATACTTGGCTCTATCGCGACCGAACGCGTGTGTGAATCTTGTAGTGGTCATGGGACAACTCCAAAAGAAAAATGTAAAGAATGTCGCGGACTCGGCGTTCTAAAAAAAGAAGAAGAAATTTCACTAAAAATTCCAGCAGGAATTGACAACGGCGAAATGATTCGTATGACTGGTGCGGGCGAAGCGGTGTCCGGTGGAATTTCTGGCGACTTGTATGTAAAAATTCATGTAAAACGACACGCCACGTTTCGGAAAGACGGACAAAATATCATAATGGATTTTAATATCAAACTTTCAGACGCGCTTTTAGGTGGAGTACACAATATTTTTACGCTTGATGGCGAAATAAAAGTAAGTATTCCAGAAAATGTATCTTTCGGTGAAATTTTACGCGTAAAAGGAAAAGGCGTGCCTGTAGATAAAAAAACTCGCGGTGATTTGCTCATAAAAATAAATATTGAGCTCCCCCGCAAGATTTCCAAAGAAGCGAAAAAAATAATTGAGCAACTAAAAAAAGAGGGGATCTAGTACAATCCTAGATTTTGAAAAAGCCTTTTATTCTGCTATTATTTCAAACATGAGAACAGGAAAAAAAATACTGGTATCGGGTGTAAAACCGACTGGCCGACCGCATATTGGCAACTATTTTGGCGCAATGAAGCAAATGGTGGACATGCAGGACGAGTATGACTGCTCTATTTTTATCGCGGATTTACACGCGCTCACATCTGTCGCTTCTGGAAATTTGGCAAATAGCTCAGGTGACGACTCTGCTCTAAACGTAGCTACAAATCTCGCGCAAAATACTTTAGACCTCGCCATTGATTATCTCGCCATCGGCCTAGATCCAAAAAAAGTCACGCTTTATAAACAGTCCGACACGCCTCAGGTGGCGGAGCTTGCGTGGATTTTTAATTGCATCACCACGATGCCATATTTGTCGCGAGCGCATGCTTTCAAAGACGCGCAAGCAAAAGAAAAAGAGACAACCGTCGGCGTGTTTGATTATCCTATTTTAATGTCGGCGGATATTTTACTTCCCGGCGCAGATATTGTGCCTGTCGGAATGGATCAAAAACAGCACATAGAAATCGCACGCGACACAGCAGAAAAATTTAATCGTATTTTTGGCGAGACTTTTGCAATGCCGGAGCCACTCATTACAAAAGACGTTGCAGTGGTGCCTGGCACAGACGGGCAAAAAATGAGTAAAAGCTATGGAAATACTATTGGACTTTTCGCGAGCGACGAAGAAATTCTCAAAGCGGTAATGAAAATCCCTACAGACTCAAAAGGTGTAGACGAACCAAAAAATCCCGACGAGTGCAAGGTGTTTGCGCTTCATAAACTTTTTGCAGACGCGGATTTGGTGGATTTGAAATCGCGATATGAAAAAGGTGGAATCGGTTACAAAGAATCAAAAGAAATTCTCGCACGCAAAATTTCCGCATTCATCGCGCCGTTGCGAGCCAAGCGTGAAAAAATAGCAAGCGACCCAGAATACGTGATTGACTTGCTCATAGCTGGCGGAAAAAAGGCCCAGATGAAAGCAGAGAAAAAGATGGAAGAAGTGCGCAAAAAAGTCGGTTTAACATTTAATCAATAAATCGCGCCCAAAATTTAAAATTAACAACATGGAACGAACTCTCATAAAAAACCTCGCAGACAATATCGGTAAAGAAGTCCTCATAAAAGGATGGGTGGACATTCGGCGTGATCACGGCAAGCTCATTTTCATAGACCTTCGCGACATGTCTGGCAAGGTGCAAATGGTTGCGCT
>CALRHW010000006.1 GCA_943359555.1 Parcubacteria group bacterium
ATGAAAATAAATACAAAAGCAAAAAATATAACGATTTCTGCGGAGACTTCAGATTATTTGGTAAAAAAACTCGCGATTTTGGACAAGATTGTAAATGATGATGAAATGCTTTGCGAAGTAGAGCTTGGAAGAGAATCAATGCATCACGCAAATGGCGACGTCTTTCGTGCGGAAATAAATTGCAGTTCAAAAGGGAAAAATTATTTTACTGTCGCTACCGAACAATCACTTCATGGCGCGATAGACATTATGAAAGACGAGCTTCTGCGGGAGATAAAATCTTATAAATCGCGACAAAAAACACTTTTGCGACGTGGAGGAGCAAAAATAAAAAATATACTTAAAGGTCTTTATCCTTTTAAAAAATCAAGGTAACTAGTTTCTTTTTTTCCTTCAGGAATTACTCTTTTTATTTTAAGTACGCCATCTACTATTTCAGCATCGGTGATTATTACGCGTATTTCTTTATTTCTTTTGTGAGTGAAAAAATACGCACTAGGCCAGATGCTATATGCTCTTATTTTCCGTAGGTTTTTTTCTGCATTGTCTTCTAGTGAAATAAGCCCGTCTGTTTTTTCTATTTTTTTTGTAAATGTTGCTATGTCGTGATCTTGCTCTTTTTCTATGATTTTTCCTGCGATCCAATCAGGTAAAATTTCTGCGAGGAGTAAGCCACTTTCCTTACCGAGAAGTGTTTCAAGCTCGTTGTATTTTGGCGGCCATTTTTCCATCGCGATGAGTTTTTGTGCAACTATCGGTCCGTGATCCATTTTTTCATCTAGTCTAATAATAGTGACTCCTGTTTCGTTTTCCGTGAGTATCGCTGTCTGAATAGGAGATGGACCACGAAGCTTTGGTAAAAGAGAGGGGTGAATGTTGAGGGTTTTGTGTGGCGGAATATCTAAAATATTTTGTGGAATTATTTTTCCATAAGAGGCGACTATGAATACGTCGGGAGCGCGCGAGCGGAGCTCGCGCGCCAACTCCACAATCGCTATCTCATTTTTTAAGTCTTCTGGCTGTAAAAAATCCACCTTATTTTCAAGAGCCCATACCTTTACTAGCGACGGAGTTATCTTCAATTTTCGCCCACTTGGTTTGTCAGGAGTCGTTACTATTTGCGCAGGCATAAAACCCTTATCTTTCAGCGCATTCAATACGTGTACAGAAAACTCTGATGTACCAAAAAAAGTGAAAGAAATATTTTTCATATTTGGATCTGTTCAAGTTTAATTTTCAGGAGGCAAGTCTTGCACGTCCACAGCCGTATCAATAAAAAGAACGCCATTTAAATGGTCTATTTCGTGTTGGAAAATTTGCGCTAAAATCCCAGAACCACCTTTTGTAAAACGTTTCCCATTTTCATTATATGCTTCCACCATTGCTTTTTGAGAGCGTTTCACTTTTCCGTATAAATATCGGACACTTAAACATCCCTCGTCCATCATTTTTGTAGACTTGGAAAGTTTCAGAATCTTTGGGTTTATAAAAACCATATCCTCGTACTTTTTTAAATCCCCGTCATTTTTTTCCATAGCAAAAACTTTATGTGATACAACAAAAATCCGCAACAATTCTCCTATCTGTGGTGCGGCTATGGCAACACCGTCATCTTGTGAAGTTAATGATTTTTTCATTGCGGAAATTATTTTTTGCACCTTCACAGAAGCAATATCTTTCACAGACACCTCAAGTGATTTTTTCCTAAGCAAGGGTTCGGTTTTTTGCAAAATTTTTGTCATTTTTCTTAATTATATACTACAAAATGCTCTCTGGGTCTACTTTTATCATAAATTGTGGAGGAAGAGAGCGCAGAGTTTTCAGCACATTTTTGTCTACCCACTTTCCTTCTGGAATTTTTATAAGAGCGTGCATCACGTGTTTTCCACGTACTTTATTTGTAAAAGCCGCAAAAATATCCGTATCAAATGGCGTGAAAAGTGCGGGTAGTTTTTGCATCTCTTTTTCCACAGCTTTTTCCTCACCTTGTAGTGTGATTTTTATAAATACTGAAAATGGCGGATAACCAAAAGATTTTCTTTCTTCTATTTCATCTCTATAAAAATCAATCAGGTTGCCTTTAAACGCGTAATCAAATATTTTTTCCTCGGGGTTGCGAGTTTGCAAAACAAAATTTTCTTGTGTTATAGAGCGAATCTTGAGCATTATGGAAAGCACTTTTTCTCTCATGCGAAAATCAGGCACTGAAAAAAGAGCGTCAATTGAAGCGATCGCGGAGTTTTCTATCTTTTTAGATAAATATAAGAGCGCCATCTCTGTACCTATAAGCACGCTACCGGGTGCATTATAAAATTTATTTGCAATATCAACTGCCTTTTTGTGCGTCCCTGCATTTTCCGAATCAATTCTAAAAATTTTTATATCTGGATATTTTATACGCAATTCTTTTTCTACAAGTTCAATACCTACACCGAGTGTGACTAGTTTCCAGCTTGTGCAGTGTTTACATTTTTCTTTTGCGTCACGACGTTTGCCACAAGTAGGGCATTGGAAAAAGTTTTCTCTCATATTAGCATTGCCTGCGTGAAGTACTACAGGTGTACTGCACACACCACAAGTCGCAACGGTGCCACAATCTCCACAAAGCGTCAGAGGCGCAAGTCCCTTTCGCACACAAAAAATAAAAAGATTTTCGTTTTTTTCTTTATTCCATTCTACTAGTTTTTCAAGTTCTTTTGAGATAGTACTAAAAGCAATACCTTTTTCTTCTGTATTTTTTCTAGTATCTATTATGATTTGTTTTGCGTTCGTTGTAGATCTAAATTTTATAGGAGAAAATTCAATATACTCATCATTTTTAAGTCGCCACATTGTTTCAGTACGAATAAGCATATCTCCCATTAGTAGTCGCGCTTTTATTCTTTTTGCATAAAATTGAGCAAATGTCCTGATGTCTAAAAAAGGTCTAAAGGGAATTTTGTAGGCGCGCGAACCTTCGCGTTCAAGTACTATCGTGCCGATATTTTGATGAGGAACACAAAAATATTGTCCTGTCGCAATGATGAGCGCGGGATGGGTTTCCTTTGCAAGTTTATTCCACAGCTCGCTCAACTCTTTCTTTTTTAAATTACCATGAAATACATAAGCATATTGCTCAATTCCTTTTTCTAATGTATGTTGTGCTCGTTTTACGTCTTCAATTGTAGGTAAACATACAAAAACAGATAAACCTCTCGCAAACTCTTCACGAATAAGACTTTTGTAGTTTGCAAATCTTTCTTCATCGTCGGCTTGAAGGACGAGTTGTTCTGAGTTGTTTTTTTGGAGTAAATCCTTACTGGTCGCGGTCTCAAAAGTTACACTGTTTAAATTATTTAAAACTGCAGAGGGAATGAGAGTGTTTAGCACACTTCCGGTAGAAGATGCAAAATATTCCGCAGTTTCTTTAGCAGTTTCTATAAAAGCTTCCGTTAAAAATTGATGAGCTTCTATGTGCTCCATTTTTCGCAGTGCAAAACTCGCAGATTTTATTTCAGATTTTGCTGTAGAAACATCTTCTTTTTCTACGACGATAGCGTGAATCATTTTTTTTCGCAGTGGTACTAGAACTGTTTTTCCAAGCTCCACATCAGTCGCAGTAAAATATGAAAGTCGGTCAAGCAAAATTCCTTTTGAAATTGGTATGACATGAATAATTTTCATATTTTTTTAATACCCATTTAATTATCTCGCAAAATTTTGACTTTCGCACCGATACTACAGAGTCTTTTTATTATATCTTCGTAGCCACGATTTATACTATAGATGTTGCGAAGTATTGATTTACCGCTTGCCCCGAGCATTCCTATGAGAATAATCGCGCCAGGACGTAGAGCAGGCGGACAAATAACCTCTGCTGATTTCAATTTTGTTGGCCCAGTAATATATAGTCGGTGCGGATCTACTAGATTTGTATTTGCTCCAAGTTTATCTATGTCTTTCATGTAGATTGCGCGTTTTTCGTAAGCCCAATCGTGGATAAATGTCGTACCTGTCGCTTGCGTTGCAATGATTGCAAAAAATGGAAGATTGTCCATGTTGAGTCCCGGATATGGTCGGCACTCTATTTTTTCTTCAAGCGCAGTGAGTTTGGATGGAAAAGTTGTGATGTCTACAAGGTCGGTGTATCCATTTAGCGCTTTATATTTTTCACTTCTTTTATATTTGAACCCCATTTTTTCGAGCTTGAGCAATTCAATTTCCAAAAAATCTATTGGGCAACGCTTGATGGTGATGGAAGAATTTGTGACGATAGCGGCCGCGAGGAAAAACATAGATTCAATCGGATCTTCCATGAGAAAATATGTAACAGGTGTATTTATATTTTCTACTCCATAAATAGTGATATTTGTAGTACCTATACCTTCTACTTTTACCCCACACTTTTCTAAAAAAAGACAAACTTCTTGTCCCATATAATTTGCTGATGCAAATTTTATGACGGTTTTACCGGGAATAAGTGCGGCCGCCATTACTATATTTTCTGTCACGGTATCTCCTGATTCGTAGAGTATTATTTCCGCAGGCTTTAGTTTCGGTGAAGATATTTCATAGTTATCTTTGTTTGTTTTTATGTTTACACCAAGTTTTTCTAACGCGAAAAAATGAGGACGCACTGTGCGTGAGCCGAGGTTGCATCCCCCTGGTTGAGGAATCTTAAAATTTTTTAGGTTGTGGATGAGAGGTCCGATAAGCATAATAATACTTCGTGTTTTTTCTGCTGCGACGACATTGATATTTTTTATTTCAAAAGTTTTCGGAGGTTTTATTTCTATGTCGTTGCCGTGCCATTTTACATTTACGCCGATACTTTCAAACACTTCAATCATTCTGTAGACCTCCTCTATTTTCGGGACGTTTTTTATTGTCGTCGTGTTGGTGTTGAGTAGGGAAGAGCAGAGTATTCCCATCGCTCCGTTTTTAGAAGTTTTGGTAACAATTTCTCCGGAAAGTTTTTTTCCTCCTTCTATTTCAATATTAAGCGCACCAGTTGAAAGGGTAACGATGTCACGATTGAGTGCGTCACTGATTTTTGAAATCATTTCTGTGGTGAGGTTTTGCTCACCTTTTTCAATACGCGCCACAGCGCTTTGTGTCGTACTGAGCTTTTTTGCAAACTCTGCTTGGGTAATTCCTCGTTCTTCGCGAAGCGTTTGCGTTAGCTTTCCTATGTGTGCAAATTTTTTATTTTTCATTTTTTGAATTATAACATATATGCTATATAAATCAAAAATAAACAAGAACAGAAAAAACAGCTTTTGAACTGCGTTGCGGAGCGCTTGGCGCGAGCATAACAAAATTTCAGCAGAAATTTATGTGCACAGTTCAAAAGCTGTTTTTTCTGTTCTTGTTTATTCGGTTTTTTACGTATTTGTAAATCTTCCCAAACTCCCTTATGATATGCTTATCTTTATGTCATTTTTCTCAAAAAAACTCGGTATTGATTTGGGAACCACAAGCACTCTTGTATACGTGCCTGGAAAGGGAATTGTCCTAAACGAGCCTTCTGTCGTTGCTATTTCTGAAGAAGACAACAGAATCCTCGCTATTGGTCTTGAAGCAAAAAATATGATCGGTCGCACACCAGAGAGCATTATCGCATATCGTCCCATGAAAGATGGAGTTATTGCAGATTATCGTGTAACAGAAGCAATGCTTCGTTATTATATAAACAAAGCGCTCGGCAAGTGGAATTTATCAAAGCCAGAGGTGCTGGTGTCTGTGCCCGCAGGAGTCACATCCACAGAACGTCGTGCGGTCGTGGAGGCTGCTATCCGTGCTGGCGCAAAAAATGCGTATGTTGTAAAAGAGCCTATTCTCGCAGCGATTGGCGCGGGTATTCCTATCCAAGAAGCAATGGGACACATGGTAGTAGATATTGGTGGAGGCACGACAGACGTCGCTGTTATTTCTCTTGGAGGAATTGTCGCAGCGACTTCTGTAAAATGTGCAGGTAATAAAATTGATTATGCGATTACTGATTACATTAAAAAACAATTTAATCTAGGTATCGGCGACAAAACCGCTGAAGATATAAAAATAAAAGTTGGTTCTGCTATTCCACTTGATGAAGAGCTTGCGGTGACGATAAAAGGACGAGATTTTGTGACAGGTCTTCCTCGTTCAATTGAAATTAAAACCAACGAAATAGTAAAAGCTATCAATAAAGAACTTCGCGAAATCGTAAAAGCAATTAAAGATGTATTTCAAGATACTCCACCAGAGCTTGCGTCAGACATTATAGATAATGGAATTATTATGACAGGGGGCTCATCACAGCTTCGTAACCTTCCAGACCTTGTTTATCGTCGCACAGGTGTAAAAGCCGTCCTTGCAGAAGACGCATTGTATTGTGTAGTGAAAGGGACAGGAATTGCCCTAGAGCATCTAGATGTATACAAAAAGAGTATTATTGCTAAGAGGTAGTGTGGTGGTTGACAAATTTATTTTATTGGTATAGTATGTAATTGACTGATCTTTTTTACTCGGAGTAGTGAAAGGTGGCGGTATTGCCATCCGACCTCACTTTACTGAAGTAGTCTGTGTTTTCAGAGTCTGCGCCTCCTCGCATAGATTTTGACACAGACACTCGGTACTGAGACTCTACTCTCTGAAGCACAAGGAAAGGTGATCGCCTAAAGATTACCCCTGTGTGCCGATCAGCCCCTCCAGCCGTTGTGCCATACACTCTTCTCGTAGAGAGATATGGAAAAACAACGGTGGGGGGTTTTTCTTTGGTGTATAATATTTAAATAATGGAACATCTCGCTCAAGTTTATAAAAAAACAAACTCACTTCATCACGCTTATGTGATTGAGGGAAATCAAAAAAAAGATTTTGCTCTTCTACTTTTGTTTTTGGAGAAAAGTGTGGGGTTTAAAACTCACGGCAATCTAGATTTTTATCACGAAAGTTTTGATTCTTTAGGTATTGATGAGGCTCGCAGGATTAAAGAGATGCAACAAAAAAAGCCTTTCACAGAAGGTGGCAAAAAAGTTTTTGTCCTTTCTTTTAATTTTATTACGCGCGAGGCGCAAAACTCACTTCTGAAAGTTTTTGAAGAGCCTACTTCTGGAACACATTTTTTTCTTCTTGTGCCGTCAGCAGAAATTTTTCTGCCAACAGTGCGTTCTAGAGTTGTGATTTTATCGCAGAAATATTCTGTTGAGGGAAGACACAGGAGTGAGGGCGCGAGCGAGAGCGGGGAAATTGCCATGGGCAATTTCCCCGCTGACTTCTGCAAAAATTTCCTAGCAAGCGGACCAAAAAAACGCCTAGAAATCCTCGAAGAAATAATAGAAGAAAAAGATAAAGCTCGCGCAATAAGTTTTTTAAATAATTTGGAATTAGTACTTTTTCAAAAATGGAATAAAAATTTACCCGCGCAAAAAACTTCTGAAAAAACGGAAATTTTTAAGCAAATTATTAATTGCAGAAACTATCTTCACGACCGCGCACCGAGCGTAAAAATGATTTTAGAGCACATCGCACTTGTTACTCCAGTTGTAATAAGTTAAAATCAAATAATAATAAATAAAATATGGCATATAATTTTGCACCATTTAAACAAAGTATAAAAGATTTAGAAGATTGGCTAAAAAAAGAGTTTAGTTCTATACGCACAGGTCGCGCCACTCCTGCTATTTTAGACGGAGTTTTTGTGGAATCTTACGGCACTAAAATGCAGGTAAGCCAAGTCGGTGGTGTCTCTGTTGAGGGAGCAAGAAGTCTTCGTATTGCACCATGGGACTCTTCTCAGATAAAAGGTATAGAAAAGGCGATTATTGCTTCCAATTTAGGACTTTCTGTGTCGGTAGATGATAAGGGTTTGCGTGTTACTTTTCCTGAGCTTACGACCGAAAGTCGCAATACTTTTGTAAAATTAGCAAAAGTAAAACTTGAAGAATCCCGTGTTACTTTGCGTGCTGAGCGAGATAAAGTATGGAACGATATTCAAGCACGCGAAAAAGAAGGAGGAATGGGCGAGGATGAAAAATTTAGATTAAAAGATGAAATGCAAAAGATTGTAGATGAAGCGGGGGGGAAATTAGAAACACTTACTATCGCAAAGGAAAAGGAAATAATGAATTAGTTTATGTCCATAATAATTTTTATAATAATTTTAGCTGTTTTGATTCTCGTTCACGAGCTGGGACATTTTATTGTGGCTGTAAAATCGGGGATTAAGGTAAGTGAGTTTGGAATTGGTTTTCCACCACGTCTAAAAAAGCTCTTCAGATGGAGAGAAACAGATTTTACTTTAAACGCTATTCCTTTCGGCGGGTTTGTAAAAATTTTCGGCGAAAATCCTGACGAAGAATCTATTTCTGGTCCAGATAGTGCTCGTAGTTTTGTAAATAAATCAAAATGGATTCAATCGCTCGTGCTCGTAGCGGGCGTGAGTTTTAATATCATTTTTGCTTGGCTTCTTATTTCAGCTGGATTTATGTCTGGTCTGCCGACCCCAGTAGACTACGGCGGTCCGGGAAAAATAGAAAATGCGCGAGTGATTATTACAAGTGTTACAAAAGATTCTCCTGCCGAAAAAGCAAATCTAAAAACAGGCGACGCCATTGTGAGTATTACTGCAGGAAAAAATATTTTGTCTGCGCCACTTTCTCCAGAAAATGTTTCTGAGTTTATTAAAAATAGTGGTGACGAAAAAATAGACATAGTTTATACAAGAGGCGAAACCGAGCTCCGTTCTAGCGTTCAGCCGATTGGCGGAATAGTAGAAAATAAAAAAGCTATTGGTATTTCCATGGATCTTATAGGTATTTTACATTTACCTTTTTATCAAGCGTTTTGGGAAGGAGCAAAAACAACAGTTTCACTTTTGCAAGCTATCGTTGTCGGACTTTATGGTTTTCTGCGTGACATAGTTTTGGGTCGTGGTGGTTTTTCACAAGTGGCTGGTCCTGTAGGAATTGTCGGTATGGTGGGAGACGTGTCGCATCTTGGTTTCATTTACCTACTTTCTTTCACAGCTTTTATTTCACTAAATCTTGCAGTGATAAATTTACTTCCATTTCCTGCGCTTGACGGCGGACGCTTACTTTTTGTTTTTATTGAAGCAATACGCCGAAAACCTATTAGTGTGCGTGTGGCTAATACTTGCAATGGCATTGGTTTTTCTCTTCTCATTTTACTTATGATTGCAGTGACGGTGCATGATGTGATAAAGCTGTTTTAGGCACTTTTTTGGTTGCTGTGTGTTTGTTTGCGTAGTTTTATCTTTGTTTGAAATAGTTTTTGACCCACCCACTCTTTTAATGTTAATATTCAAGCAATGTTACAGTCTTTACTTTTTACCAAAACACGAAAAGAAGCCCCAAAAGATGAGGTTTCAAAAAACGCCGACCTCTTGATTCGTGCAGGATTTATCCACAAAGAAATGGCGGGGGTGTATTCTTTTCTTCCGCTCGGTTTACGTGTGATTGAAAAAATAAAAAATATTGTCCGCGAAGAAATGAACGCTACCTACGGACAGGAAATGCAACTCACAGCACTTCAAGACAAGGATGTTTGGGAAAAAAGCGGACGATGGAATGACGAAGTGATTGATGTTTGGTTTAAAACAGATTTAAAAGCTGGAGGCGAGCTCGGTCTTGCTCCGACTCACGAAGAACCGCTCACTTCTTTGATGAAAAATTTTATTCGATCATATCGTGACCTCCCGCTATATCCATATCAATTTCAAACAAAATTTAGAAACGAGACTCGTGCAAAAAGTGGAATCTTGCGTGGGCGAGAATTTTTAATGAAAGATTTGTATTCTTTTTCAAAAGATGAAAATGAGCACACTGTATTTTACGATAAAATGTCAAAAATTTACCGCGATATTTTTGAAAAGGTAGGTCTTGGTGAACATACATATTTTACACTCGCATCTGGTGGAAGTTTTAGTAAATTTTCACATGAGTTTCAAACCGTCACTTCTGCAGGCGAGGATACTATTTTTGTCTGTGAAAAGTGTAAAATGGCTGTAAATAAAGAGATAATAGAGGATCAAAAAATGTGCCCACAGTGTAAAAATGAAGATTTGGTAGAAAAAACCTCAATTGAGGTGGGAAATATTTTTAATCTTGGTACTCGTTTTTCTGATACGCTCAACCTCACTTATCTTGACGACAAAGGAAAACCACAAGCCGTTTTTATGGGAAGTTATGGGATTGGTATTGGTCGGCTTATGGGCACAATAGTAGAAGTGCTCGCCGACGAAAAAGGAATCGTTTGGCCAAAATCCGTTGCTCCGTTTTTAGTGCATCTCATTGTGGTAGGAGAAAGCGACGAAGTAAAAAATTCTGCACAAAAAATTTACGACGAGCTCAACACACAAAAAGTAGAAGTTCTTTTTGATGACCGTGACGTCCGTGCTGGAGAAAAATTTGCCGACAGCGACCTCATCGGAATCCCTTACAGAATTGTAATTAGTGAAAAAACATTAGCCGAAAAATCCGCCGAAATAAAAGTGCGCGCGACAGGAAACACCGAGATGCGCCCGCTTGCCGACCTTAAAGTAGACGCTATTGCAGTCCTTGACGCCTTTTAATAGAATAATGCCGAACAAGCCGTCGACAATGCCGACTGAAGCTGACAAATGACAACCCATGAAAAAACATCTAGAAAAATTTTACGCCCTATTTTCCAATGATATCGGCATTGATCTCGGGACTGCCAACACTCTCGTATATGTAAAGGGTCGCGGTATTGTTTTAAATGAGCCTTCTGTGGTGGCGATCAATCAAAAAACTGGTCGTGTGGTAGCTATCGGCAATCAAGCAAAGCAAATGCTCGGCAGAACACCCGGCCACATCGTTGCGGTGCGCCCCCTCGTAGACGGTGTCATTTCAGATTTTGAAGTGACAGAAGAAATGATTACTTATCTTTTAAATAGCGCGCAGAAAGATAATAAAAAGTTTTTTGGACCGCGCGTGGTTGTCGGTGTGCCATCTGGAATTACAAGCGTGGAAATACGTGCGGTGCGTGATGCGACAAAAAATGCTGGTGCGCGTGAAGTACATATTATTGAAGAGCCTGTGTCGGCCGCAATAGGTATCAAGCTTCCCGTGATGGATCCAGTGGGAAGTATGATTATAGATATAGGAGGTGGCACGACAGACATAGCAGTGATTTCCCTCGGTGGTGTCGTGTGCTCAAAAAATGTGCGCATTGCTGGTGATAAACTCAACAATGACATTATTTCATATATCAGAAGTGAATTTAAAATTTTAATTGGTGAAAAAACTGCAGAAAGTGTAAAGATTGCTATCGGTTCCGTAATTCCTGGAAGTGTGCCAATGGAGGCAGTAATAAAAGGTCGTGACCTTGTGACTGGTTTGCCTCGTGAAGTTGTTATTACAGATGCTGATATTCGCGAAGCTATTTCACAATCTATAGACACGCTCGTAGAAGCGATAAAAGAGGTTTTAGAAACCACTCCACCAGAAATACTCGCTGACGTAATGCACCGAGGTGTGTATCTCACTGGAGGTGGCGCACTTATAAAAGGCTTTCCCGAGCTTTTAAATGAATATATAAAAATCCCTGTTTATGTTGCTGAAGATCCGCTTACTGCGGTGGCGCGAGGCACAGGTATCGTACTTGAAGATTTGCAGGCTTTCAATGAAGTTCTTATTGTAAATGATGATGACATACCTTCTGCAAAGTAAAAAAAATAGACCAAAAAAATATACACCGCTCATCGTGGTCGGTGTTTTTATTTTTATTGTCGTCGTTATCACTTTTTTTTCGCCGTCTTTTTTGGGAAGGGTAAGTAATAGTGTGGGTTTACCTTTTTGGCACTCTGGCGGATTTTTATTTGATAAAGTATCAAATTTAAAAGCCCTCACTTTTTCTCGTTTTACATTACTTGAAACAAATAACAATCTGCAATCACAACTAACAGAAGCACAGACACGGTTACTCGCTTTTTCTATAATTGAAAAAGAAAATAGCGATTTGAAAAAGGCGTGGGGAAGAGAAGGTGGAAGTGAAGAAGGAAGCAGTATTTTGGCTTATGTACTTGTAAAGCCACCGCAATCTTTTTATGACACACTTATTTTAGATGTCGGTCAAAATAAAAATATAAACAAGGGAAGTAAAATTATTGTTGCAAACACTGTCGTTTTAGGAACGATAGACGAAGTATTTGGAAAAACTTCTCGCGCAAAACTTTTTTCAAGCGCCGATTTAGAAACGCTTGCGACAATAGACAGAAATAGTCTTCCTGTGACATTGATAGGAAAAGGCGCGGGGAATTTTGAAATTCAAGTTCCTCAAGAAGCAGATATTGTGTTTGGCGACACGATTATTTTATCTGGAATCAAACAAGGTGTCGTAGCGACCGTTTTTGAAATAGAATCTATTCCATCCAATTCATTTAAAAGAGTGTTTTGTAAAGTTCCTATAAACATAGACGAGCTTCGTTTTGTTGCTGTGTCAAATTAGAAGTGAATTAAAAACAGATTAAAAGTCTAAAAATATGTTATCTTTACGAATTTTTGTAGACATTGTCATTTTAATAGGCATTTTTCTTTTTCCTGCGTGGATTTTTATAATCTTGAGTGTGGTCTGCGTTTTTTATTTTCATAGATATTATGAGGTTCTTTTTGTGGGTTTAATGGTTGATTCTCTTTACAATTCTCCCGGTCTTTTTTCAGGCTTTTTTTACACTATTATTTCAATCCTCGTTTTCTTGCTATCATTTGAGATAAAGAAAAGGCTCAAGTTTTATTAGTTTTCTCGCACCAAAACAAAAATGCCTTTCAGAAAAATACTTAAAATTTTTAGACGCAGAGTTTCTTATAAAGACGCTGAAATATATCCAGACGAGATTTTTCTTGATTCTAGAAATCTGCCACAGTTTGACGTGCATCAGTTTGAGGGTCGTCTGGAAAAGCCGATCTCAAAAATTGTTTTAAAAATACTTGGCGGGCTCTTTGCGGGAGCTGGTTTGGTTTTTATATCTCAGCTTTGGATTCTTCAGATTTATAAAGGTCAAGCATATTCAGATCAAAGTGAAAACAACCGCCTTAGGAAAACTTCTATTTTTTCCAATCGTGGAATCATTTATGATAGAAACACGGTAGAGCTTGCTTCTAATACTATAAACGAAGCGGATCCCGATTTTGCTTTACGAAAATATGCGCCAATAAAAGGCATTTCACACATTGTAGGTTATTTAAAATATCCAACAAAAGATAGCGCTGGATTTTATTATCAAACAGAATACGATGGTAAAGATGGTGCAGAGAAAATTTTTAATGACGAGCTTTCTGGTGAAAATGGTGTAAAAATAGTGGAAACTGACGCGCGTGGAGCAGTAAAATCTGAAAACACAGTCCAACCTCCAAAAGATGGAAAAAATGTAACTCTCTCTATTGATTCTAGAATTAATGACAAATTTTATAAATCAATAGAACACGCTTCTGTTCAGTATGGTTTTCGTGGAGGTGCTGGTGTGATAATGGATATTTATACAGGGGAAATACTTTCGCTCACGAGTTTTCCAGAACCAGATTTAAATGTGATGACTGACGGAAGTGACAAAACGACTATTTATAGTTATTTAAAAAACCCAAGCAATCCATTTTTAAATAGAGCAGTGTCGGGACTTTATGCGCCTGGTTCTATCGTAAAACCATACATAGCTCTCGGCGCTTTGAGTGAAAATATTATTGACCCTTCAAAAAAGATTTTAAGTACTGGTTCTATTTCAATACAAAATCCGTATTATAAAGATTTAAAAACGGTTTTTCGAGACTGGCAACCACAAGGGTGGGTAGATATGCGACAAGCACTCGCGATTTCTTCAGACGTATATTTTTACGCTATTGGTGGTGGTTACGAAGATCAAAGGGGTCTAGGTATAGCAAATATAGAAAAATATATGCGGATGATGGGGCTCGGAGAAAAAACTAATATAAACCTTTTTGGCGAAGCAGACGGCACCATCCCTAGTATTGCGTGGAAAGAAAAATTTTTCCCGGGCGATCCGTGGAGAATAGGAAATACATATCATACATCTATTGGTCAATATGGTTTTCAACTCACTCCGATAATGGCGGTACGCTCTGTTGCAGCAGTTGCAAATAACGGCACACTTTTAACACCAACAATTTTACTTAAAAATAAAGATGAGCTGGTTTTAAATTCAACGACCATTCCAATTAAAGATGAATATTTTAAAGTCGTAAAAGAGGGAATGAGGCAGTCTGTTTTTACAGTTACTGCAAGTGCACTCAATCTACCTTTTGTTGCAGTAGCTGCAAAAACAGGTACCGCTGAGCTCGGCGCAAAAAAACAATTTGTAAATTCTTGGGTAACAGGTTTTTTCCCTTATGATAATCCACGATATGCTTTTGCTGTTATCCTTGAAAAGGGAGCAAGCACCAATCAGCTAGGTGCGACTCATGTGATGCGCGAATTATTTGATTGGATGCACATCTATACTCCGCAGTATTTGAGTGATTGACTTTTATATTCTAAATCTATACAATACTCACAATTATATAAAAAAGACTACCATGAAAGAAGAAAAGCACTATTTGACGCAAAAGAAATTTGATGAATTCAAGAGCGAGCTTGAGACACTAAAAACCGTCCGAAGAAAAGAAGTGGCAGAAAATCTAGAGTATGCAAAAGCACTTGGGGATCTTTCAGAAAATGCAGAATATCATGAAGCGCGCGACACTCAAGCAAACATAGAAGATAGAATTTCAAAACTAGAATCTATCATGAAAACTTCTACTATAGTTTCAAGTCACGATACTAATTCTGTAGATGTGGGTTCTGTGGTTACAGTACAAAAAGAAAAAGAAAAATCTGATCACACATACACCATCGTTGGTTCAGAAGAAGCGGATATTTCTGCTTTTAAAATATCAATGACGTCTCCGCTTGGCGCTGCCCTTATCGGACGAAAAAAAGGCGAACACTTTTCAGTTTCAACTCCTAGTGGAATAATGAAGTATACTGTAATAGAGATAAAATAGGATGTCATCTTTTGATGAAATAAGAAATAATAGAATACAAAAAGTAGAAGCACTTAAAAAAAGTGGTATTTCTGCTTATCCAGTAAACTCTGTGCGCGACCACTCTCTTGCTGAAGCGGTGGCTGATTTTGCGGAGATTTCAGGTGGAGCAAAAAGTGTGCATCTGTGTGGGCGAATAATGTCTTTGCGACCCCAAGGCGCACTGGTATTTTTTACGCTTGATGACGGTACTGGGCGATTTCAGGGGCTCATTAAAAAGGGCGAGCTTGATGAAAAACAATACGAGCTTTTTGCGACTATGACAGATATAGGTGATTTTATAGAAGTTTACGGTCCACTTTTTACCACGACTCGCGGAGAAAAATCTATACAAGTACTAGAGTGGAAAATGCTTGCAAAAAGTTTGCGACCGCTTCCAGAAAAGTGGCACGGTTTACAAGACGCTGATGAGCGTTTCCGAAAAAGATATTTAGACACCTTGATGTCGCCGGAAGTAAAAGCGCGATTTTTGATGCGTTCTCGCATTATCGCTGAGCTTCGCTCACATTTTGATAAAAATGATTTTTTGGAAGTGGAAACTCCGATGCTTCAACCACTTTCTGGTGGAGCGAGTGCCGAGCCTTTTGTCACTCATCACAATGCGCTTGATATGGATTTGTTTTTACGTATCGCTCCAGAGCTTTATTTAAAAAAATTACTCATCGGCGGTTTTTCAAAAGTTTACGAGATAAATAGAAATTTTAGAAATGAGGGAATAGACATGACTCACAATCCTGAGTTTACGATGCTTGAGTTTTATGAAAGTTTTAGTAACGCAAGTGAGCAGATGATTTTTACTGAAAAAATGCTAAAGGGAATTGTGAAAAAACTCTTAGGCAAAACCAGTTTTGAATTTGACGGACAAGCGGTAGATTTCAAAAAGAAATTTACGACGATTTCTTATTCTGACTTACTTAAAAGATACGCGCTCGTTTCCAATCCCGAAACTATTTCACTCCCCGACGCTCGCGCGAAAGCCATGCAACTCGGTGTAAAAGTAGACCCTACCGACCCTGCGCAAAAAATTATTGATAATATTTACAAAAAAACTTGTCGACCAAAAATTACTGCGCCCACTTTCGTAATTGATTACCCGACCGCCAATTTTCCGCTCGCAAAAAAGAAAGAGGGAAATGATGCGATTGCCGAAGTTTTTCAGCTTGTTGTATGCGGTATTGAGCTCGTAAAAGGTTTTTCAGAGTTGAATGATCCGCTAGATCAGCGTGCACGTTTTGAAGCACAGGAAGAAAATAAAAAACAAGGCGATGCAGAGGCACAGACCACCGACGAAGAATTTATTGAAGCGATGGAATACGGAATGCCACCAGCAGGCGGTGTGGGTATCGGTATTGACCGTCTAGTAATGCTTCTCACAAATACTAAAAATATAAAAGAGGTGATTTTGTTCCCGACGATGAGGAATAAGTAATAATGTGCTGGACATAAACTTGACACAAAGTAACAACAGGTGGATGATAGTAACAGATAGATCATTGAAACTAACTTACATTTGCCACAGCCTAGAGTGCCTTTAAATAACCAAAAATAAGGGCTTTCTATGTTGTGGCAAAACGCTACTGTCCCTATAACCTCGGGAAGAGGTGGAATCACCGACAATTAGTCGGTAAAGGTGTATCTCATGACATGCGGTCAATTTACATATGAACAAATGGTGGCGGTCTGGAACAAGTTAGGTAGCAAGGAAGTTACTGTACACTTACTCAAACAAAAGAGTCTAAAGTGGTTATGAATCAATACATCATTGGCGGCGAAAATAATCCCTTCCAACCAAAGGGCTGGGCTATTGTGGAGCATCGTAAAGACGGTTGGTCACCGTGTAACTCAAATCATGCCCTGTATCTCTCCTGCGGTCAGAAGGGCAACAATGTCAGCAATGGTAACCAGCTCCGCGAGGAACTCGCTGGGTTGGCTGTCCTGAACGCCAACACGCTGGATTATTTTTTAAGTAATCCAGACCGCATTCCCACCTCATGGAAAATGGATGAAAAAGGACGTCACTGGTGGGTTTGTTTTTGGGGCACGATCTACCGTCTTTACGACGGTGGTCTCTGTGTCCGATGCCTCTGCTGGGGCACCTATGGGTGGTGCTGGAGTTCCTGCAGAATTGGCCTTTCCTTTTCTGGACAATACCCTGCGGCTGTGCTCGCGAGTTAGAACTTAGGACTCGTCCACTGTGATCTTTTAGATCCTTGGAACTTAGTTCTTCTCGGCGATTTTCGCCAAAAGTATTCCAAAACTTTAAATATGGAAACTCTGCATGTAATGTGCAGGGTTTTTATTTTGTCAAAACCCACCCCAAAAGTGTGGATAACTATGTAGTATTGTGGGATAGAGTGTCATATAATGCGTATCAAGTGGGAGAAAGTGGTAAACATAAAAAATCACAATGCTTTTAGGAGAATACACACATACGGTAGATGAAAAAAATAGAATTTCATTACCGTCAAAATTTCGCAAAGAAGTAGGAAAAAAAATTGTGATTACCCACGGTTTAGATACGTGTTTGTTTTTGTATCCGCTAAAAGAGTGGGCAAAAATTGCGAGTAAACTTTCCGAGCTCGGAATGGGACAAGCAGACACGCGAGGGTTCAATCGTTTTATGCTCGCTGGCGCAGTAGAAGCGGACGTAGACGGCACAGGTAGAATCCTCATTCCTGATTTTCTTAAGGAATTCGCTGACCTTAAGAATAAAGTTGTTTTCACTGGAGTCCACAACAGAGTGGAAATCTGGAATGAAAAAAACTGGAAGGAATACAAAAGCAGAATTGAAAAGCAGGCGGATAGAATGGCGGAAAAGCTAGGTGAAATAGGAGTCTTTTAATATATGAAATCTCCAGTCACACAAGCAAGCGTCATTCACAAAAGTGTTCTTTTACAACAATCAATACTCGGATTAGATATCAAAGCAGGCGATGTTTTTGTAGACGCGACACTCGGTGGCGGAGGTCACAGCGAAGCAGTCTGCAAAATCGCTCATGGCGAGGTGACTATTATTGGAGTAGATGCTGATGAAAAAGCAATACAAAGATCTCGCGCGCGATTGGAAAAGTTGGGCGAAAAATGCAAAATTTTATTTAAACAATCCAACTTTCGCAATCTTGATGTTGTTCTCGCCGAGCTAGGATTTACGCAAGTAGATAAAATTCTTTTTGATCTCGGTTTAAGTTCACAAGAAATTCAAGAATCTGGTAGGGGATTTACATTTCAAAAAAATGAACCGCTACTTATGACTTTCAATGCTGAACCAAAACCAGAAGATCTTACGGCGCGTGAAATCGTAAACACTTGGGATGAAGAAAATATTGAAACGATAATCAAAAGCTATGGTGAAGAAAAATATGCTCGGCGTATAGCACGAATGATAGTAGAGAGTCGCGCAGAAAAGCCGATAGAAACTACTTTTGATCTCGTGGAGATAATAAGAATGGCGACACCGAGCTCTTATCAAAGAATGAAAATTCATCCAGCGACTCGCACATTTCAAGCTCTACGAATGACAGTCAACGATGAGGTTCGCACGCTCACAGAAGGTTTAGAAAAAGGTTTTGCGAGCTTGCGTGTGGGCGGACGCATAGCAGTGATTTCTTTCCATAGTATTGAAGACAGAGTTGTAAAACATTATTTTAAAAAGTTGGCGATAGACGAAAAATTAATTTTAATAAACAAAAAACCAATAATTCCGACAGACGAAGAAATCGTAGAAAATCCCAGATCTAGAAGTGCAAAACTCAGAATCATAGAGAAAATTTAAAAAAGCCCCTTAAAAAAAGCCCATAAAAAACTAAAATGAAAGCAAAAATAATAGAACTTAAAAACGAAAAGACGATGGTATGGGTTACTCTAGCTTTTGTTGTAACGCTTCTTTTGCTATATGTATATTTTATGAATCAGACAGTTTTTACTGTTGCAAAACGTGCAAGTTTACAAAAAGAACTCGCTTTACGCACTTCTCAAATAAGTCAGCTTGAATTCAAAAGCATTTCACTTCGCAACAACATAGATTTAGAACTCGCGTACTCTCTTGGTTTTAATGAAATAAAAACAAATAAACTCAGATATATTTCAAAAACTCCCACCACAGCCCTTGCATCACTTAGCAGTGTTCAGTAACGTGTTATGCTTAAATTAGGATGAAACCCAGTATTTTTAGAATCAGATTTTTATTTTCTTTCATTTTTTTGTGCGTTCTCGTGCTTATGTTTCGTTTGTATATTGTGCAAGTAATAGACGCTAGTAAATATAAAGGCGTAGCAAATCAGCAACACACAAAAATAGCTTCAAGTATTTTTAATCGCGGAACTATTAGCTTTACAAAAAAAGATGGAGGGCTTGTATCGGCGGCGACATTGCAATCTGGATATATCGTCGCGATAAATCCACAAATTTTAAAAAATGCGGAAGATGTTTATAAAAAACTCGTCTTACTTGTGCCGAGTTTGGATGAAAATATTTTTCTTACACACGCAAAAAAAGTAAACGATCCGTATGAGGAAATTTTAAAACACGTGGATAGTGATACTGGCAAAAAAATCGGCGCACTCGGTATCGTCGGATTAAATATTTTTCAAGATAAATGGAGATTTTACCCGGGAGATTCTATAGCTGCTCACGTGCTTGGACTCGTGGGATACAAAGGCGACGTACTCGGCGGGCGATATGGGCTAGAGCGTTTTTATGAAGATACTTTAAAAAAAGACAACCAAGTGTCTTATGTCAATTTTTTTGTTAGTATTTTTTCAAACATAAAAAACGGTCTTTCAGGTAATGCAAAATATGAAGGAGATATCGTGACTACTATTGAGCCATCGGTGGAGGCTTTTTTAGAGCGTGAGTTGGAGCAGATAAATAAAAAATGGTCTTCGGATTATAGCGGGGGAATTATCATTGATCCAAAAACTGGTGAAATAGTAGCAATGGCATTGTATCCGACTTTTAATCCAAACGCACCACAAGATGAGATAAGTTCTGCTATTTTTTCTAATCCTCTTGTGGAAAATGTTTATGAAATGGGTTCTATTATTAAACCTCTTACAATGTCTGCTGGAATAGACACTGGCGCTGTCACTCCAAAAACAACATATTTTGATACAGGCTCCGTTACTTTAAACGGCAAGACTATTTCAAATTATGACGGAAAAGGTCGCGGGCTTATTCCGATGCAAGAAGTACTCAATCAATCGCTCAACACAGGTGCAGCTTTTGTTGTAAAAACAATGGGAAAGGAAAAGTTTTTAAAATATATGTTTGATTTTGGTCTCGGAGAAAAATCTGGAATTGATTTACCAAATGAAGCCGCAGGTCTTGTGGATAATTTAAATAGTCCAAGAGAAATAGAACCAACGACCGCGTCTTTTGGACAAGGAATAGCTATCTCTCCAGTCGTTACTGTGCGCGCGCTTTCTGTTTTAGCAAATGGTGGCACACTTATCTATCCGCACATTGTTAAAGAAATCAACTACACCACTGGCCTTTCAAAAACTATATCTTTTCCTGAAGGTAGACGCGTTTTAAAGCCAGAGACTTCTGAAACAATATCAAAAATGCTAGTAGAAACTGTAGATAAATCAATCATTGAAGGTAAGATAAAAATTCCAAATTACAGCGTCGCCGCAAAGACGGGGACTGCTCAGATTGCAAAAGAGGGAGGGGGCGGTTATTATGATGACCGATTCCTGCATTCATTTTTCGGCTATTTCCCAGCTTACGACCCACGTTTTTTGGTCTTTATTTTCACATATAATCCAAAAGGTGTGAAATATTCTTCCGATACACTTCCCATCCCATTTATGGATATTACAAAATTTCTTATCAATTATTACGAGATCCCACCAGATAGATAGGTAAATAAATTTAATGATAAAAAAAATATTTAAAAAAATAATAACCTACATAATTCTCGTTGAAGCAAAACTTGTGCTAAAAAAGTATAAGCCAAAGATTATTGCTGTGACTGGAAGCGTGGGAAAGACTACTTCAAAAGATGCCATTTACGCCACACTTTCAAAATTTTATTTTATACGAAAAAGTTCAAAAAGTTTCAATAGTGATATTGGTGTACCACTCACAATACTTGGTTGTCAAAACGGTTGGAACAATCCTTTTGTTTGGATTAAAAATATAATGGAAGGAATTATTCTTATTATTTTACCAAATATTTACCCAAAGTGGCTTGTGCTTGAAATTGGAATAGATAAACCAGGTGATATGGAATATATCACGTCATGGTTAAAACCAGATATTGTCGTACTCACACGTTTGAGTAAAGTGCCTGTGCATGTAGAATTTTTTTCGTCGCCACAAGCTGTGATGGAAGAAAAAGGGAAACTTGTGAAAGCAGTAAAACCAGACGGTGTTGTAATTTTGAATGCTGACGATGAAGACGTGCTTGCGTTTAAAGGCACTACATCGGCGCGCACAATTTTATTTTCTGCTTCTTTAAATAATAGCGCAGATCTCATCGCGTCAAATTATGCTGTTACTTATGAAGAAATAGCAGGCGAGCAAGTTCCAACAGGAATTACATTTAGACTAGATTATGATAGTACGAGTATTCCTGTAACTATCCGTGGTTCACTTGGGCAACAATATATTTGCACTTGTCTTGCCGCTTTGTCTGTGGGATTGTCGCAAGGACTCAATCTCGTAAAGCTAGCGGGCGCACTTTCTTTATACGATACTCCGCCGGGAAGAATGAAAATTTTGGAGGGAATAAAAAATTCTATACTCATAGATGATACATATAATTCTTCGCCTGTCGCTTTAGCTTCTGCACTTGATGCACTAGCGTCTATAAAAAAAGACGAGGATAAAAAAACTGGCCGAAAAACTGGCCGAAAAATAGCAGTGCTTGGCGACATGCTTGAACTTGGAAAATATTCTACCGAACAACATCGTATAGCTGGTGTACATGTGGCAGAGGTAGCAGATGTCCTCATCACGATAGGAATACGCGCACGTTTTTTTGCAGAAGGTGCTTTAGGAATCGTCGCAACGCAGACAAAAAAAATGAAAGAAAAGAATATTATAAAATTTGAAGACTCAAAACAAGCTAAAGAATTTCTAAAGAAATTTATTAAGAAAGGGGACATCGTGCTTTTGAAGGGATCACAGTCTATACGTATAGAACGTGTAACAGAAGGTCTGCTGGCTCACCCTGAGCGTGCGGTGGACCTTTTGGTGCGACAGGACAAAGACTGGCTGAAACGCTAAAAAACGCCAACAAATGCCAGTAAACGCCATCAAGCGTGGTGATTTGTGCTGTAAAGGAGGTTTTGTGCTATGTTTAATGAAATTACTGGCCTTATCGTCTAACGGTTAGGACGGGAGCTTCTCAAGCTCCAAATCCGGGTTCGATTCCCGGTAGGGTCAC
>CALRHW010000007.1 GCA_943359555.1 Parcubacteria group bacterium
GCCTTTCCTCCGGGAGTTGTCTCTGGATTACCAAACATTACACCGATTTGCATGCGGATTTGATTGATAAAAATGACGATAGTTTTACTTTTCGCAACGATTGCCGTCAACTTCCGCAAAGCCTGCGACATAAGTCGCGCTTGTTTGCCCATGTGATGCGCACCCATATCTCCTTCAATTTCATCTCTTGGCGTTAAAGCTGCGACAGAATCTATAACTATCACATCTATTTTCCCAGAACGCACAAGGCTTTCTGTGATTTCTAAAGCTTGCTCACCGTTGTCTGGTTGGGAAATGAGAAGCTCATCTATTTTGACGCCGAGTTTTTTTGAATATTCAGGATCCATTGCGTGCTCTGCATCTATAAATGCACACACGCCACCTTTTTTCTGAGCTTCTGCGATAACGTGTAGCGACAGAGTTGTTTTTCCAGATGATTCTGGACCAAATATTTCTATAATTCTTCCGCGAGGCAGGCCACCTACGCCGAGCGCCGCGTCTAGTCCGATAGAGCCAGTAGAAATTGCATCTATGTCTACTCTTGGTTTGTCGCCAAGCTTCATTATAGAATCGTCGCCAAACTTATTTTTTATTTCCTTTAAAGTATCTTCGATTTTTAAACCGTGTTCTTTTAAAGCTGTAATTTTTTTTGCCATATTAATTTATCTTCTGCGATTTTATTAACCCAAGAGATTTATTTGAAATGAGTATCAATTTCAGCATTTCTATTTTTTGTCGGCCAAATCTGTCTGATACTGCGAGCTTGATTATATTATAGCCTGGGGAGAGGAGCAACTTTTCGCTAAACTCACCCTTTTTATCTATTGTGATCGGTCTGTCATTGAGACTTATTGCCGATGTGTTTTGTGTTATTCCTTTTATATCCACCAAAGGATTTTCGGTTGTCGTGCCACTTACTGGTTCAAAGACTTCCACGACAGGTCCACGAATTATGTTTCTTGCTTCAAAAAGAGAGTACCCACCAATAAAAAAAACGACGAGAACCAAGAAAACTATTTTAATGGTGGATTTTAGACTGGTCATTATTTTGCGTTGCGTTTATTATACTCTATTTTATACTTTATTCTCTCACACCTTTATCATCATTGCCGTCCACAGCTTCTTCGCTTTCATCTACGTTTTCTGCATTATCTACCTCACCCACATTCGCTTCCTCCACTTTTTCCGCCCCGATAATGTCTCTCGGTTTTGCTCCAGAGCCAGCCCCCACAACACCCCGCTCTTCAAGCATGTCTATGAGGCGAGCAGCACGAGCATATCCTACGCGGAGTTTTCTTTGTAAATATGACGTGGAAGCTTTTCCAGCGGAGATGACGATTTCGCGTGCTTCTTCATAAAGGTCGTCATCGTCATCATCGCCACCTATTCCATCTGAAAAGATTGCATTTTTTCCGCCCTGATTATTATTAAAGTCAATTGTATCTTGTGGAATCTCATCTCGGTATTGTTCAATGAGATATTTCACAACATTTTTAACTTCTGATTCGGAAATGAAAGCGGACTGTATACGCTGAGGTTTAGACATTTCTCCAGAAAGATAAAGCATATCGCCTGCACCGAGAAGTTTTTCTGCTCCACCTGTATCTAAAATAGTGCGAGAGTCTATCTGAGAAGACACTTGTAGAGCGACTCTAGCAGGGATATTGGCTTTGATAAGACCTGTGATGACATTTACAGATGGTCGCTGTGTGGAAAGCATTAAATGAATACCGACAGCGCGACTCATCTGTGCGAGGCGGACAATAGCAGACTCAAGCTCGCGTGGGTATGCCTGCATAATGTCTGCGAGCTCGTCTATAATAACGACGATAAAAGGCATTGTTTCTGGGAGCTCTATGTTGCCGTTTTCGTCTTTTGTTGGCTTGCCTGCACGCATTTTATTTAGCTCAGGTTCTAAAATATTTTTGTGATACGAGCCTATGTCGCGGACACTGTGACTCTCCAAAATGTCGTAACGCCTATCCATTTCTTTTGCCGCCCATTTGAGTGCGAGTATGGATTTCTTTGGATCTGTGATGACAGGCGTGAGTAGATGAGGGATTTTATTGTAAAGGGTGAGCTCCACACGTTTTGGATCAATCATTATAAATTTAAGCTGTTCTGGACCGTTGCGATAAAGAAGAGATGTAATGATAGCGTGAATAGTTACAGATTTTCCAGAACCCGTCGTGCCCGCGATAAGAAGATGTGGCATTTTTGCAAAATTTGCGAAATGGGATTTTCCAGAAATTATTTTTCCGAGAGCGACGAGTAGCGACTTGTCGGACTCTTGATATTCCTGCGCAGAAAGAAGTGTGCCGAGACCGACGGTGGTTTTTGTGCTGTTTGGCATTTCAATACCGACGAGCGATTTTCCCGGAATTGGTGCTTCAATACGCAGTGGGTGAGCCGCGAGTGCGAGCGACAGGTCATTTTGGAGTGCTACTATGCGAGAAAGTTTTACGCCCTCAGCTGGTTTTAGTGCGTAGCGTGTGATGGACGGTCCGATAGATATTTCGTCCATTTCTACCGCGATACCAAAATTCATAAGTGTGCGCTGAATAATATTTGCATTTGCTTTTATGTCGCCCACACCGGGTTTTCCGCGGTCTACTTCAAGGAGTGAAAGTGGGGGAGGAATATAAGTTTTCCCCGTGCTGATATTTAGAGGTCTAAAACCAAATTCTTTTTCTTCATCGTCTTTCAGCGATTTTTTTACCAAAGCTTTTTTTAGGTCTTCGGGTTCTTGTGCTTTTGGTATTTCAATACGTTTTTCTTCACTCGTCGCGATTTTTATCACAGCTTCTTTCATCGCGCCTACGAGAGCATCTTTTTTGCCAAAGAGTTTGTACCAAAGAGCTTTTAAGAGACTCATATGAAATGCGGTATCAAAAATGACGAGTATTGAAATGATAAAAAGTGCACTCAAAATAATATAGGTCGCCGTGGTATCAAAAAGTTTTACAAGCGGGTATGAAATGATATTTCCTACCCAGCCACCTTTTGTAGGAAAAAGTAAATTTGTAATTCCAAGCGCTGAGAAAAAAAGCACGAGCGCACCGATAGTCTGCGTAAGAGCGAGACTTTTGTTTAGAGATTTTAGAAGTGCTACACCCAAGACAATCAAAACAACTGGTAAAAGATAATAGCCAATACCGAGAAGCCACTCAAATATATCGTATGTGTATACGCCGACTATTCCTGCTCTGCCTCCAGCTGAAAGACCTAGGAAAACTGCGACGAGAAAAAGCGCCACAGCAAGTATCGCGTGAGAAGTTTCTTCTTTGAGGTTTCTAAAAGGATTAAAGTTTATTTTTTCTTTCGCGAATTTTTTTGCCATGAATACAATACATATTAACACGAAAGGTAAATTGCTTTTATTGTCAGTTGCAAGCTTTACAGATGTCTTTGACGGCTCTATAATGGACACAGTATATTTTCTAGTTAAGTCCTTTATATTTAATAAGACATTTAATAAAAGACGTAAAATAATCAAAGACAAAAACATGGACGATAAAAAAGACAAAAATCAGCACCCACAAGTGCCAGACAATAACAAAGACCAAAAATACCTAGATAACACGGGCTTGTTTGCTCACTTTGAGACGTCAGACAAGGATTTCTTTTTTCAATATAAAAAGACAGAAAAGATACTCACAGCTCTTTATCTCGTGACCAACTTTATCTCTACGCAAGAACCACTGCGGTGGGAAGTCCGCGAGCTGGGGCTCAATATGCTTTCAGGCGTGATGTCTCTAAATGACTCTTTGACTTCTCAAAAAAAAGAATTGCGTAATAATATAAAAACAATAATATTTGAAATCATATCGCTTTTGGATGTGGCGACTTTTGCTGGCTTTATTTCAAATATGAACTCTGAGATTCTAAAAAAAGAGTTCATCACTCTACTTGATTCTGTCTCAAATCTAAACCAATCATCAGAACCATTTGTGTTGTCAGACGATTTTTTTGCTGAGAACAATGATATGGAATTTTTGCCAAACACCTTTCCTCCCGCACACAATATTTTAAGCACTAATATTATAAAGGACAAAAGGACAAATAGTATAGGACAGCAAACTTATAAAGGACAAAACACAACAAAAGACAGTAATACAGCCACAAAAACACACTCAGAAACGCACAGCCGTGTAGAAATAAAAAAGAACACTCGTAAGCAAGTGATCATTGACCTATTAAAGAAAAAGAAAGAAGTAATGGTAAAGGACGTTTCTGCGCTTATCACCGACTGCAGTGAAAAGACCCTACAAAGAGAGCTCCTTTCTATGGTCCATCAAGGAATTCTCAAAAAAGAAGGTGAAAGGCGTTGGAGTAGGTATTCTCTTGCTAGGTAAGCTGTTTTGGTATAAGCTCTATATATGGGGATACTTTAGTTATCCCCAACGCCATTTTGCACGTTATTACAGGAAAAGGTATATTTATACCTATGTAAGTATGCGTATTGACACGATGTCAATTGCAATACTTATATGTGCTTCCAAATGTAAGAAACGCCCAGATTTGACGTCTCATACAGGAACGCTCACACGGCAGGTTCGTTGACATTTTAATATAAGAATTTCCCCGCACGCCTTTTTCTTTTACGGCTGATTTAAAGACAGACAAGCAGTACACATTTACCACTAGCCCGTTGCTTTGTGTCGGTTTGCCTCATTTATCCACTCGTTGGATAAGGGGGAGCAAATTAAAGCAATGGTGTAGTTGAGGTGCGACGCATAAAACTTTTGAAAAATTGAGCGATCAAATGTTCAAAAGTTTTGTGCAAACAATTTTTTCGGCAGACGTCGAAATCTCGCCGATAAAGTTGTCAGGTAGAAATTATAAAAAAATTCTTTTCGCAAAATTATTAATAAAAATGAAAAGAATGTTCGTTATTAAAAAAAATATATTATGAGTTTTATAACATCAAAATCTGCAAAATTATTTGCAGGAGTTGTTGGATTGGCTATTGCTCTTGCTTTTGTTGTTTCAACACCAAGCACAGCATCAGCTGCTCTTACAATCGGAAGTAGTGGTGCAGACGTTACGACACTACAAAATTGGTTGATTTCAAAAGGTTTCAGCCTTTCAGCTGGAGCTACAGGATATTTCGGTAGCCAGACACAAGCAGCTCTTGCCGCTTTCCAGTCAGCAAACGGAATATCTCCTGCAGTAGGTTACTATGGTCCAGTTACAATGGCTAAAGTAGCTTCAATGAGTGGCGGTTCAACAGGTGCAATGACTTATCCAGCAGGATGTATGTCAGCAACTGGCTTTAGTACAACAACTGGCATGTCATGTGCGGGTTCAGTAATGACTTACCCAGCAGGATGTATGTCAGCAGTTGGATTTAGTTCAACAACTGGTATGTCATGTGCTGGTGGTTCAACACCATCAACATCTGGTCCTTTGACTGGTGGAGCAGGTGATATCACAGTTTCTGATCTTGCAACTTACTCTTCTGAAGAGGCTGGTGAAGGAGAAGACGATGTAAAACTTTTGGCTTTCGAAGTTGAAGCTGATGACGAATCAGATGTAGAAATCACTTCAGTTAAGGTTGAGATGTTCCAAGGAACAGCTGCTGACTCTGAAGACCTAACAGATTACGCAGACAATGTGTCTATCTGGATGGGTTCTACAAAGGTTGGTGAGGCTGATTCTGATGGATTTTCTGAAAACAGTGATGTTTACACAAAGTCTATCTCACTTGATAACGCTGTAGTAAAGGCTGGCGACACTAACAAGTTTTATGTTGCTGTTTCAGCTATGGCAAATCTAGATTCAGGAGATATTGATACTGATGCTTGGTATGTTGGTGTATCAGCGGTTCGTTTCGTTGATGCAGAAGGCGTAACAACAACAGAAAGTCTAACTCTTGATATTGATGATGAGGTTGTTGATGACACTCTAGAAGAGACTTTTGACTTTACAGATTTCGCTACTGCGACTGATGTAGAATTGAAGGTTGCTCTAAACAATGATGACGATGATATCAATGAAGCTCATGTTATCAACGTTGACACTACTGACGATACAGACGATGTAGAAGTTCTTTCATTCACTCTTGAGGCGGATGGAGATTCAGACATCAACGTTACTGAAATCCCAGTTCTTGTTACAACTACTGGCGAAACAGACCAAGCTGTTATCGTTATCGAAGCTAAACTATGGATGGACGGAGAAGAACTAGCTACTGAGGATGTTCCTACAGGTGGCGCAGTTACTTTCGAAGACCTTGATATAGATATCAACGCTGGTGACGAAGTAGAACTTATGGTTACTGTAAGTCTACAAGATGTTGGTGGAGCACTTGATGATGGTGATACTGTAAAGGTAGAACTAACAGGTGCAGAAGTTGACGCTATTGATGCTGAGGATGAAAGTGGTGAGACTCTAGGTGCTGCTGACCTTACAGGTACAGCTGCCGGAGAAGCTCATGCTACTTACGATGTAGGTATGAATGCTAAATTCGTTTCTTCATCTGCTGTGATCACTAACAGTGACACTGCACTTATCCCTGATCGTGGTACATTCAAGATCGTATTTGATGTAACTGCATTCGACGGAGATGTGTATGTTGACGGAACTGATATCGCGCTCGAAACTGGAGGTGGTGCTACTTATCAAGACATCTTAGTTGATGGTGGTGTAGGTACTGGAGTTGTTACTTCTAACGCTGATGATGCTGCTAACACAACATTCTTAGTTGAAGAAGGTACTACAGAACGCTTCACTCTTACTTTAGATGCAGCTGGTACAAATGCATTCGCAAAAGCTTCTCTTGAAAGTATCTTGTACGCTCTAACTGCTATAGATGGAGATGTACTATACACATTCAACATGGCTGACTACGAAACAGACAGTATCTTCCTTGAAACTAACTAATAACTTTTAGTTAAGTTCCAAAGATATTTTCTGACTCTGGTTTGATACGCCTTAAAAAGTATTCAAAAAACCACCCTTTAATCGGGTGGTTTTTTGTTGTTTGTGTTTTGCGATATACTTAGTACATGCTCAAATATTTTGATAAAACCTTTTTTAAGTTTTTGCTCGGTTTTTTGGCTATCCTTATCGTGAGTTTTACCATAATTATTTTGACTGGATATTACAAAAAAAAATTGGGTGACAGGCAAGCTACTCACGAGCAGACAGAAGAACAAATGCAAAGTTTCAGAGAGTTTACAGCGGTAGAGATAAATGGCTCTGGTGACGATTGTTTGACAGATAAGATTTGCTAAGTATACTGGTCAGTATATAAGGTCAAAGACAATAGGTGCTCCCCAATGGGTAGCATAAGTCCTATCGAGACAATGTAATACGTTTTTGCGTTTACAAAACCTCTCGGCCTTGTGGGTCGATTTTTTTATTTTTAAACGCAGAAATAAAATGGCTATATCAAAAGAAAAAAAGAAAGGAATTATAGAAAATATTGGGAAAATAGTGAAAGATTCTAGTTCTGTTGTGTTTGTAAACTTTCATGGTTTACTCATGAACGACACTACAGAATTAAGAAAAACTCTCAACGCAAAAGAAGTGGGCTATACTGTCGCGAAAAAATCTCTCACAAGAAAAGTTTTTGCTGGAACAAAGATTGAAGGGGAAATGCCTGCGCTTCCCGGCGAGCTCGCTCTTGTATATGGAAAAGATATGATTGCTCCTGCGAGAGAGATTTATGCTTTCCAGAAAAAGTTTGATGGCAAGATTACTATTTTGGGCGGAGTGTTTGAGGGAAAATATATGGACAAAGCATCTATGATGACTATTGCCCTTATTCCTCCTCTACAGACTCTACGCGCTCAATTTGTAAATGTTATCAATTCACCGATACAGCGTCTTGCGGTAGCTCTTTCAGAGATTGCTGGTAAAAAGGCTTAAATGTGCGGATGTGCGGATGTGCGGATGTGCGCAAAAATTATTAAATTATCAAAAAAATTATGGAAGCAAATGTAAATGTAGAAGTTCCTGCAAAATTTAAGTCTATCGTGGATAGTATTGAAACGATGTCTGTGCTTGATTTGCACGAGCTAGTAAAATTGTTTGAAACAAAGTTTGGAGTATCTGCTGCGGCTGTGGCGGCTCCAGTTGCTGGTGCAGGTGTTGCAGTTGAAGAGAAATCAACATTCAACGTGCACCTTACTGACTCTGGAGCACAAAAAATCGCTGTTATTAAAGCGGTAAAAGAAGTGCTAGGACTCGGACTTAAGGAAGCAAAGGATCTAGTAGACGCTGCTCCTTCTGTGCTTAAAGAAGGAATGAAGAAAGAAGAAGCTGAAGCTCTAAAGAAAAAGGTAGAGGATGCTGGTGGAAAGGTGGAACTCAAATAAAAACATAGCAAAACACCATTTTAACTGTGTTGCGGAGCGCTTGGCGCGAGCATAACAAAATTTCAGCAGAAATTTATGTGCACAGTTAAAATGGTGTTTTGCTATGTTTTTAAATAGGTTATAATACTCCCCATGGATATCTTGGAAAAAATATTTGGCAGCGAAACAAAAGTCCGACTAATGCGTCTTTTTATATTTAATCCAAACAACTCTTTTGATTTAAAAGATATTGCTTCAAGGACAAATACAAACTCCCGTTCTATAAAAAGGGAACTTATAAACTTAACAAAGATGGGACTTGTAAAGAAAAAATCCCCCGGCTGGACGCTAAACCAAAAATTTCAATATTTAAACCCGCTTAAGGATTTTCTTCTATACATGAATCCATTTCAACACAACGTGCTCGTAGATAAACTTAAAAAAGTGGGAAGTATAAAGTTTTTGGCAATTTCTGGTATCTTTATTCAAGAATGGGAAAGTAGGGTGGATCTTTTGGTCGTTGGAGATCATATAAAGACGGGTTCTTTGGAAAAGGTGATACGCGCGCTTGAAGCAGAGCTCGGTAAAGAGCTCAAATACTCCGCTTTTGAAACCGAAGATTTCCGTTATCGGCTCAATATGTGCGACAAGCTCGTAAGTGATGTCCTTGATTATCCACACGAAAAGGTAATAAACAAGCTGGGGATTGAGTAATCTGCTTTTTTGTTGTTATCCACAGTCACATAGCTCGTGGGTTGGCTATCTGTATCAGCGTGCTATAATTTACAAGGACATAATAAAGGTCTTTTATTAGTTATTAACAATTAATGCATTGCGTGATGCGCGGTGCGCGCTCGTATATCGGGCATATCAACAACATGATTTTGAATACATGGACTGCTGGACTCAGTGATTCGTTTTTTGGACTTTGGGACGGTGTTTCTAGTTTTATACCAAACCTAGTAATCGCTGTAATAATTTTGGTTATAGGATGGCTCATCGGTTCACTTCTAGGACGTTTTGTTTCTCAGATAATAAAGTCAATCAACGTTGATCAAGCTCTTCGTCAAGCTGGTGTTGAAGAAACACTTAAAAGAGGAGGTGTTCATTTAAACGCAGGAAATTTTGTCGGAGCTCTAGTGCGATGGTTTGTTATCGTCGTATTTATGGTGGCGGCATTTGATATTCTTGGTTTGACTCAGGTCAACAGATTCCTTTACGAGGTTGTATTAAATTATTTGCCTAATGTTATCGTTGCTGTACTTGTACTTCTATTGGCAGCGGTTATTGGCGATGTAATGCAAAAGCTTGTTATTACTTCAGCTCGTACTGCAGAAATAAAGTCATCACACTTTTTGGGATTGGTTACAAAATGGACTATTTGGATTTTCGGTATTCTTGTAGCACTTTCTCAGCTCGGTATCGCAGCACCATTTATCCAGACACTCTTTACAGGTGTTGTAGTAGCGCTTTCTTTGGCTCTCGGACTTTCATTTGGTCTTGGAGGACAAGAAGCTGCTTCAAGATTTATTGAAAAGACTCGACAGGAAATGACTCATAAAGACTAAATAAAAAGGTAATTTAATCTAGATTTTATCTCTTTTGCAAAAGGCACCCGAAAGGGTGTTTTTTGTTTGGCTGGGTAATTTTGTAAATAGCCTAAAAAGGGTACGGATTTTTTGAAGCTTAAAAAATCCTGAAGCGCTCGGCTCGTCAGCCTCGCGACCCCCTTTTTAGGCTATTTACAAAATTATCACAGACAATAAAAAAGTGACTCTCTGTCCACCTGCAACCTTGACAGATGTTTGTAAAATTTGTATTGTATTGCAAGAACGAACGTTGTAAATTATAGGCTGAAATGTGAATGATTGCCTACGTTGGCAGTCATATTGGAAACAAAAAACGGAAACCAAGAAAGGGAAACGTGCTATGGCTACTAATCGAGAGATTCGGCAAAGACAGCTGCGGCTGATCAATGAAGGGCGACGAGGGCTTTTGTTTGGAGTACAACCCTTAGTTGTTAGGAGCAGCTTGAACACTCTTGTCTGCGTAGATCGTGAAGGACCATTCGTTTTACCAAGGTGGATCAATAAGGTTTTTTGTCCGTGGATACAAAATTCTGGTCCAGAGTTGTATAACTTTCGGGATATTATCGACCTTAAGTTTGTGGACGACGACGATGAGCCGTATGACACAATTGATGACATTGTCTACAAAAGGCCTTTTTCTGAAAGTTTTCTGGGGGTTTGTTTGGGGTTACGTGATTCAATTAGGATTTCCCATGCGGTCTCATATTCTGTTTTCCGAGAGACATATGAGAGGAGTTCTTTGTTTTGTCTCAAAACAATTGTTTCCGATAGAAAAGGCAAGCGATTTGTGCCATTTTTATACGGCAATCAGACCACAGAAAGAGTATGTGTCGGTTGGTGCGACACTACCACGACGATTTGTGCAGATGACGTGTTTGCAGGCTATCCTCTTACTACCACGAACCAGTGATCGTTCATTACCCCCCCCCGCGCTTCTCCGAAGCGCGGGGGTTTTCTTTTGTCTTTTCTTTAGGGTTTCTTTATCGCATTTGTGATATTGATATTGAATTCAAGCAAGCAAAAGAAAAACTCGAGGCATTGCTCGAGCTTTCTAATTATCACCAGAGCTCGTGCTCTGGATCGGTGGGTAATCCCAGAAGTAGTTAGATTATATAAAACCCTTTTCTAATGTCAAACCAAATTTTGCCTCAATATTTTCAAAAACTTTATCTTTTCTTTATAATTCCTTGACCACCCATTTTGTATGCTTTTTATTGAACCGTTCTTTAAAAACCCCTTACAAGGAGATTGCTATGCTGAAGTTTATTGTTGTTTTCTGTTCGTTTTTTTTGGTTGCGCATTTTAGTAACAATCGTATCAGTAACAATTGTAGCGTAACTCGTTACATTGTGGCCGATCTTGGCGTTTTACAAAATCACCAGAGCTCTAGAGCTTTTGGTGTGAGCGAGCACGGAGTTGTCGTGGGCGAGTCCACACAAAATTTCCTCACTCAAAATGCTTTTATGTGTAAAAAAAGCGGTGTGATGCAAGAGGTGATGAATTTTTTTGGTGCGGGTCAATGTGTCGCGGTAGCAGTAAGTGATTCTGGACACATTACAGGTTATTACTGTGATGAAAATGGCATAAGTCATGGTTGGCTTTTGTATGGTGAAAATAATGGCAACAAAATCCGAAACCTAGGCACACTTGGCGGAAATTTTTGTATTCCATACGACGTAAATAGCTCTGGCGTTGTCGTCGGTTGTTCTTTCAACTCTGATTACAAAAATCATGCGTTTATGTGGAATGATGGTGTGATGACGGATTTATTTCCAACATCAGATTTTGCTTTTGCCACAGGTATCAATGATGCAGGGGAAATTGTCGGATTTTTTGTAAACGAATCGTTTGAAAGTATTGCTTTCTTGCGTCGTGAAAAGGGTGAAGTGATAAATCTCGGTTCGCTTGAACATGTGGGTCTTGCGTTTAGTAATGCAAACGGTGTAAATAATCACGGACAAGTGGTGGGAAGATCCTCTACTTTAAGTGGTTACAGTCACGCATTTATTTTTACTGATGGGGAAATGCGTGACCTCGGCACTTTACGAAAAGTAAATGGTACGAGCGACACTTCAAGCGAAGCATTCAAGATTAACAATCACAGGGTTGTGATAGGTGAGTCTGTTTCACTCGGCTCACTTGCAAGACCGTTTGTGTGGAGTGAAAAAAAAGGCATGCAGGATTTGCAAAAACTTTTGCAAAGTAATGCCACCGATTTTTCCGCAACAACTTTTCATCTTGAACGCGTTAGCGACATCAATGACGCGGGGGAAATAGTCGGTTGGGGATATTGGGGTGATATTGAAGAAGGTGATGATGGAAGTAGTCGTTTCCACGCCGTGCTTCTTACACCTGTTTCGTAACCCACTTTTCCCCAAACTCTCCACACTTTGTCCACAAAAGAGTCCAAGTAAGTATCCACAAAGCCCGCCTAGCAAGCGGGCTTTTATTATGTTCAAAGGAATAGGACAGCAGGGAAAAATGCCGTGAAAAGGGGGTCGCGAGGCTGACGAGCCGAGCGTTTCAGGATTTTTTAAGCTTCAAAAAATCCGTACCTTTTTCACGGCATTTTTCCCTGCTGTCTTCTTGTTGACATATTATTTGCTATGTATATACTGTTATTTATCTCTGATATGCGAAAATTTTTAATCCAAGCAAAAAGCGACTAAGATAACGTCTATTTTTTGATGTTATCACAGCCGCTTTCAAGCGGTTTTTTTGTTAAAATCGCGCGGATCAAAAAACCACATTTTCAGAAGTTTTTTGACAAAAATCACACGAAAAGCTTGAGGGTAATTTTTGTGATCATTCTGTCACACATCCGTTTTCTGAGGTCTTAGTGGTGTGGAGACAGATGCAGAAGCTGTTATATATGATTGTTAATTATATGTAACAGAGTAAAAAGAACCTACCGTGCAAACGGTAGGAGTTTTGCGTAAGCGAAACAGAACGCGCGCTTGTGTAAGCGGGCGCGTGAGAAATTGTGGTTTTTAAATTTCCTAATAGGAAATTTAAGAGCATATGGTGGATGCCTTGACTCTAAGAGGCGATGAAGGACGTGGTCTGGCTGCGATAAGCTTCGGGGAGGTGCCTAGCAACCTTTGATCCGAAGATTTCCGAATGGGGAAACCCTATAGCGCAAGCTATAGTCACACACTTGATGTGTGACGCAAACCCGGGGAAGTAAAACATTTCAGTACCCGGAGGAAGAGAAACTAACAAGCATTTCCTTAGTAGCGGCGAGCGAAAAGGAAGGAGCCCAAACTCAGCTTCATTCTCACGACGCATTTATGTGTTGTGGGAATGACGCTGGGGGTTATAAGACGACAATTCAATTTATATTGAGAGAGTTAAAAAATATTTTATTAACGGAATGCGCTGGAAAGCGCGACCCTAGAGGGTAATAGTCCCGTACGTGAAAATAAAATATCTCTTACGTTGTTGTTCTTGAGTACCTCAAGACACGAATGGCTTGAGGGAATTTACCGGAACTAACCGGAAAGGCTAAATACTCTTAGAGATCGATAGTGAACTAGTACCGTGAGGGAAAGGTGAAAAGCAACCCGATTAGGGTGGTGAAATAGACCTGAAACCATATGCTTACAAGGAGTCAGAGCGGACGTCGCAAGATGTTCCGTCATGGCGTGCCTATTGAAGAATGAGCCAACGAGTTTATGTATGCTGCAGGCTAAGTGCGAGAGCACGGAGCCATAGGGAAACCGAGTGTGAATAGCGCGTTTGTAGTATATATAAGACCCGAAGCCAAGTGAGCTTGCCATGAGCAGGGTGAACTTGTGAGAAATCGCAAGGGAGGCCCGAACCGATAAGCCGTTCAATACTTTCGGATGACTTGTGGTAAGAAGTGAAAAGCTAATCGAACTTGGTAATAGCTGGTTCTCTCCGAAATAGCTTTTGGGCTAGCGTCGAGTGTACCTTTCAGGGGTAGAGCACTGGATGGTTTAAACAGGGCGAAAGCTCGTTAAACCAATCAAACTCCGAATACTGAAAGTCAATTGCTCGGCAGTTAGACTCTGGGGGCTAAGCTCCAGTGGTCAAAAGGGAAACAGCCCGGATCTCAAGTTAAGGTCCCTAAATCAACGCTAAGTGCACTTAAGGTGGTAGAATTTCTCAGACACTGAGGAGGTTGGCTTAGAAGCAGCCATCCTTTAAAGAAAGCGTAACAGCTCACTCAGTAAGAGATTTTGCGCCGCAGATAATCGGGGCTAAGCGTAGTACCGAAACTGAGGATGCGTCGTCGATTCGTCGATGATGCGTGGTAGGAGAGTATTCTTGTCTGCTGTGAAGGAGAAGGGGTGACCCACTCTGGAGCGTCAAGAAGTAAGAATGTTGGCACAAGTAACCGCAATGCGGGTGAGAGTCCCGCACGCCGAAAGACTAAGGTTTCCTTGGCAATGTCAATCAACCAAGGGTTAGTCGGGCCTAAGGCAATGGAGAAATCCGCAGCCGATGGACACATGGTTAATATTCCATGACTTCTGTATACAGCGATGGAAGGACGGAGTTCAGTATGTTTTGCACATTATTGGATTTGTGTTCGTGTTGTAAGAAAGCTTCATAGGTAAATCCGTGAACTGATTTAAATATCAATTTCAAGCAAAGCGAAGATTTCAGAGTAATCTGAGAAATAAAACAAAGCGAGCTTCCAAGAAAATTTTCTAAGCTTATGTATATAGGAACCGTACCGTAAACCGACACAGGTGGTCAGCTCGAGTAGAGCAAGGCGAACGAGTGAGAGGTCCCCAAGGAACTCGGCAAAAAAGCAGCCGTAACTTCGGAATAAGGCTTGCCCTTCTGTAAAAGGAGGGGCCGCAGCTAAAGTATCTCTGGCAACTGTTTATCAAAAACACAGCTCCCTGCGAACTCGTAAGAGGATGTATAGGGGGTGACACTTGACCAATGCCAGAAGGTCAAATATCGGCCGTGCATGTCGCAAGATATGTGCTGACTGATATAAGCCCTGGTGAATGTCGGCCGTAACTATAGACGTGACCGTTGTAGTTACGCTAATAAATCTTGCCATATGCTGGAAACTCTGAGTATCGAGCACTACTATTTCTTTAACAAATCTTTAGAAAGATTTTAGCTCTTATTTGAAATAATAAGGGCATGAGAAAAAGTAAAAATGTGCCTCGTGCAGACAATCAGCAGGAAAGACTCGGTAATTATATTGCAGGTTTTACTGACGGTGAAGGAAGCTTCAACGTTTCAGTAAAAAAGCGATTTGATTACAAAGACAAGTGGAAATTGACCGCTTCGTTTAATATTTCTCAAAAAGATCGCGTAATTCTTGCTCTGATACAAAAGAAGCTTGGATGCGGGACACTTCGGGAAAGAAAAGATGGAGTTGTTTATTACGAAGTGACAGATGTCGCTTCGTTGAAAGATATAATCATTCCGTTTTTTAAACGATTTGGTTTTCTTTCTTCACGAAAAAGTACAAACTTTTCTATTTTTTCTTCAATTGTTGAAAAAATGGCAAAGGGCGAACATCTAACAAACAAAGGTTTTCGGAAAATTATTGAATTAAGAGAAATTCTTAACGAAGGAAAAGGGCGAAAACGAAAATATAATTTGTCAGATGTCTTTAAAGGAGAATCCTCAGAGACTATACGCAAGACAGTTTCAAATCAAATTGGGCGTCGACGATTTGAAAATGATGATATAGTCCGATCTCTCTAGCGATAGAGAGTTAACATGTGCGAATTAAATTTGATAAACAGAGACTAGAAATTAGAGATTGTAATTATGTCTAACTATTGTGAATGCGCCGCTACCAGAAATGAACGGTCCTAAGGTAGCGAAATTCCTTGTCAGGTAAGTTCTGACGCGCACGAATAGTGTAATGACTGGAGAACTGTCTCGGGGACTTGCTCGGTGAAAATACAGTACCGGTGAAGATGCCGGTTACCTGCAGTTAGACGAAAAGACCCCAGGAGCTTTACTGCAACTTGATATTGCATGTATGTTTTTTATGCGTAGCGTAGATGGGAGGATTTGAAGTTTATCTTTCGGGGTAGATGGATCCGCAAGTGAAATACCATTCTTAAAAAATATATTTGCTAACCCGCGCGGAAAAAACGAGCGGGGACATTATCTGGTGGGCAGTTTTAGTGGGGCGCTATCCTCCTAAAAAGTAACGGAGGAGTTTATTAAGGTCAGCTAGGCGCGAATGGAAACCGTGCCGATAGTGTAATGGCATAAGCTGGCTTAACTGTAAGACGTACTTGTCAAGCAGATACGAAAGTAGAACATAGTGAACCGACCATGCGCATTAGAGGCGGTGGGAGATTATCGGATAAAAGCTACCCTGGGGATAACAGGCTGGTTGTGCCTAAGAGTCCATATCGACGGCACAGTTCGGCACCTTAACTCTCAATGTAAAAATTGGGAAACATCGGGGTGCCTATCGCAGTAATGCGATACAAAAACAATTTGGCTTATAACGGTGGACTCCATATAATAAATATATATGGACAATACCGCGGGAAGTCGTGCAACAAAATGCATTGACCCTGTAGAGACTTGACCTGCTTTTAATTAAGCCGGGTCAGAGTGTGAAGGAAAACTTCATGCTAACACGCCGAACCCCTTTCAAATATTGGAAAGGGTGAAGATATAGTCCGATCCTTCCGGTAACGGGAGAAAAATATGACAGCGATGTCGGCTCAACTTATCCTGGGGCTGGAGAAGGTCCCAAGGGTATGGCTGTTCGCCATTTAAAAAGTTACGCGAGCTGGGTTCAGACCGTTCAGAGGCAGATGAAGGTGGCGGGAAAATTTCTTTGAAATTTTCCCGCCTGCAAGTCGCCCTTGAACAATCTGAATCCTCAGAGGAATTGTTTGAAATGTTTTTGTTTACGAAAAAGAAAATGAAACCAACCAATCACGGCGGTCGTCTGGCAAAATCGCAGACGATTAAAGCTGATGAATATCGGCGGAATCCGCACAAAAAATCTGCGGACAATGTCGAGGGAAGCGAAAGCACCCGTAGAGACTACATATCAGCCGTTCGCGCACATAAGTGCGATGAATGAAGGCATAGTCCAATGCAACGAGCAATCGTTGGGAACATGCGTGAGACAGGTTGGTCTCCTATCTACTGCAGGCGTTGATTCTTGAGGAGATTTGACTCTAGTACGAGAGGACCGAGTTGAACTGACCTCTGGTCTATCTGCTGTCCTGCCAAGGGCACCGCAGAGTAGCTATGTCGGGAATGGATAAATTCTGAAAGCATCTAAGAATGAAGCCAACTCCAAGATTAGGAATCGTTTGAGACTCGTGAGAGATGATCACGTTGATAGGCTTTAGGTATAAGCACAGTAATGTGTTGAGCCGAGAAGTACTAATAAGTCGATTCTATTAGGAAATTTGAAAACCATCTTTTTACTCTGTTACATGGAATGAACAATCATAGCCCATGAAGCTTTTTGAATCTTTAGTTTTGGTGGCTCGACGCGGTGGTCACACCCCTTCCCATTCCGAACAGGGCAGTTAAGCACCGTAGTGCCGATGATACTCTTTACTGGGGAAAGTAGGTAGCCGCCAGAACTAAGGATTTAAACTCACAAATAACATAAAAAAATAAAAATACCTTGAAATGGGTACGGATTTTTTGAAGCTTAAAAAATCCTGAAACGCTCAGCTCGACAGCCTCGCGACCCCCATTTCAAGGTATTTTTATTTTTTTATGTTATTTTTCTGTTATTATAAAGGTAACATGTCATCTTGGTCTGCTAAAAGAAAAATAATTTATCTGAGCATAATTTCTGCTTTCTTATTTATAGTTATAGGTGTCCCAAGCTTTTTTATCATTTATCAAAAGCCCACCTGTTTTGATTTCGCAAAAAATGGTGACGAGCTTGGCGTGGATTGTGGAGGTTCTTGCCAGCTCCTTTGCAGTTTTGAAGCCACAGATCTAGGTGTCTTGTGGAGTAGGTCGTTTAAAGTTGTGCCTGGAATTTATTCTGCGGTTGCTTATGTTCAAAATCACAATATAAGTTCAGAATCCACAAATGTTCCATATATTTTTAAACTTTACGACAACAAAAATACCCTTCTCGCTACTCGCGAAGGAGTTGCATATATTCCAAAAAATAAGATTTTTGCTGTTTTTGAACCAAATATAAAAGTAGACAAAAAAATACCTATACGCACCACGTTTGAAATTACCGAAACACCAGTATGGATAAAAAATGCAGATGCTGTTCCAGATTTTACAGTAACTCAAAAATCTTTGACAGGTGAAGATAAAGCTCCGCGTGTAGATGCGAGAATAGAAAACCACTCTCTTATTCCTTTTTCAAATATTGAGGTTATTACTATTGTTTATGATGGAAAAGACAATGCTATCGGAGCTTCCCGCACGTACATAGACACTCTCGCAAAAGATCAGTCAGCTGACATTGTTTTTACTTGGCCAAATCCTTTTGACACGCAATCAAATATCTGCAAGGTGCCAGCGGATGTAATGATAGTTATAGATAGGTCGGGAAGTATGGCAAGTGACGGTGACAATCCACCCCAACCACTTACAGATGTAAAAAATGCCGCCATTCTTTTTATAAATCAGCTTGGAACAAATGATAAAGCTGGAGTGGTATCTTATGCAGACAACGCTTCACAACCACTTGATCACGAGTTGTCAGTAGATTTCAAGGCGATAAAAAATTCAATACAGTCTATCGTCATAGGCACAAACGGCCTTCAACAAACCAACGTTGCTGACGGTTTACAAAAAGCTCTTGAAGAATTTAGTACCGAAAGACATAATGATAGCGCAAGAAAAATTATCGTCGCTCTTACAGATGGCATTCCTACGCGTCCTATAAAAACAGGCGATGAAAAATATCCAGAAACCACAGCAAAAAACGTCGCAGATGAAATAAAAAAATCAGAGGTTCAGATTTATGCTGTCGGTCTTGGAAACAAAATAAATCCAACGTTTTTAGAAAGTTTAGCTTCTGGTCCAGAATATTATTTTTCAGCTTCTTCAAGTAAAAATCTTGGCACTATTTATAAACAAATCGCCATATCTATTTGCAAGGACAGTCCTACATCTGTAGATATTTTAACAGTAGTGCAAAAAGGCACGCGCTAATGGGAAACAAAGTGATAACAAAAATTTCAAAACTTTTTCCACGTTTTGTTTGGGAAAAATTAGCCAACATAGATTGGGTACTTTTTTTATCAGCAGTTCTTATTGCTTTTGGCGGACTTGTCACTATGAACTCTTTTGTTGGAGAGCAAAATTATTTTTTTGAAAAACAGGTTATTTGGATTTCAGTATCAATTGTTTTGTTTTTGGTAGTTAGTTTTTTTGATTTTAGATTTTTACGCAGGACTGGTGTAGTTGTGCTCATTTTTGTTGTATCGTGCGCCGTCCTTTCTTCGCTTTTTGTGGTCGGTCATATTTCTAAAGGTGCACAAAGCTGGTTTAGTCTCGGTTCTTTTTCTATACAGCCGTCGGATCTCGCAAAGCTCGTGCTCATTTTAGTCTTAGCAAAATATTTTACTCGCAGACATGTGGAAATAGCTCACATAAGGCACATTGTTGTTTCTGGTATTTATGCTTTCATCTTGTTTTTTCTAATTTTACTCCAACCAGATTTTGGTGGAGCGATTATTATATTTATTCTTTGGTTTGGAATGGTGATGGTGTCTGGAATTTCAAAGAAACACTTTACTTCGGTTGTGCTTATTGGTGCTATCACTTTTTGCACCTTGTGGTTTTTTGTATTTCAGGATTATCAAAAACAGCGAATTATTACGTTTGTGGACCCTCTTTCCGATGTGCGAGGTGCGGGTTACAACGCTTATCAATCTATGATAGCTGTAGGTTCTGGACAATTTTTAGGGAAGGGTGTGGGTTATGGTACTCAGTCCAAACTAAAATTTTTACCAGAATATCAGACAGATTTTATCTTTGCTGCATTTGCTGAAGAGTGGGGTTTTGTAGGAGTTCTTACGCTTTTCGCACTTTTTGGTGTTGTGATTTGGAGAATTTTACGAAACGCTTTATGGGGTGCTACCAACTTTGAGATGCTTTTTGGTATGGGTGTTGCGATTTTATTTATGATTCATTTTGTTATAAATATTGGAATGAATATCGGACTTTTACCTGTCACAGGTATTACTTTACCTTTTATGAGTTATGGAGGCAGTCATTTGATAGCTGAATTCCTCGCACTTGGAATACTTGTCGGAATGAAAAAATATAATCGGTCTTCTTACAAAGAGTCGATTTCTTTACAGTAGTATTTTTACTCCCTAAATCACAAACTTAACTATTATGTATATAGCAAAAGAAAACAAGCAAATAGTTAAAATAAACAACACGACACTTACCTGACTTTTGTTTTTTACAAGACCAGTTTTCATTACAAATTTAGTCATACTAGAAACATTTTCTACTTGTTTTGGCATTTGTTCCGTCAGGGTATTTTCTTCGTCAAATTCTACGTCACTCATAGATCAATTATATAACACTTTAGTTTTTTTGACCATTACGTTTTGCATAAATTCACGTTCAACTTTTTGTTTCAGTTTTAGGCCGTATTCCGCGCCATTTTTACTGTTTTCTAAAAGAAAAATGAGTCCTTTTTCAATTTCATCTATGTTACCTTTTTTTACAAGTATAC
>CALRHW010000008.1 GCA_943359555.1 Parcubacteria group bacterium
CATAAGCAAGTTTTGTTTGTACTTCTTTTGCATTATATTTTTCCAATAATTCAACAGCGAGTCGACGCGCCATATACGCACCTGATCTATCTACCTTTGTATAATCTTTACCTGAAAAAGAACCGCCCCCAATAGTTATTTCTGGTCCATAATTATCTACTATAAGTTTCCTGCCAGATAGACCAGTATCTGCATCAAAACCCCCACAAGTCCAATGCCCCGCTGGGTTTATAAAATATTCTTTTGCAATAATAATTTTTTTAACAAGCTCTAAAAGCTCGTCATTTTTTGTATTTTGAAAACTTACAACAACATTTGTCACACTACCACCTTCCACCGTGACTTGCGTTTTACCATCAAAAGGATAGCGTTCAAATACTTTCATGCATAGATTTCGAGCTAGTTCATATTCTACGGGCATATAATTTTTTGTCTCTGCGGTGGCATAGCCTTTCATGATCCCTTGATCACCTGCCCCGCCACTATCCACTCCTCGTGCAATCTCTGGACTTTGAATATCAATATGCACTAAAATTTTAAACCCTTGTCCAACTATTTCTTTTACCAGCATTTCTATATCGGGTTTTGCCATACTTGTTACCTCACCGTTTATTATAATGAGGTTGTGGCCACCCATCACTTCTATTGCTACACGACTTTTTGGGTCTTCTAAGAGATACGCATCTAAAATACTATCCGCGATAAAATCACAAATTTTATCTGGATGTTTTGGACTCACAAATTCTGCTGTTTTTTTCATTTTTTTAAATAAAAAATTCCTCATAAAGAGGAAAGATAGATGACTAGTCTTATCTTTCCATAATATTGCTTTCGCAATACTTTGGCTGGATTTAGCACCTTATTATTTCTAATTGGTTGCCGGTGGGTCCTAGAACCAGTGTTCTCGCCACTCTCTTGATAATCAACTATTTAGTTGTAAATTTATTATATCATAATTTTTTAAACAAACAAAAAAGACCCTCGCTTTAGCAAGAGTCTTTTTTGTAATTTTTATTCCCAACTCACCCTACTATCAGTACGCATCGCAATCTGATTTGACTTTGTTGAACAATCCCACGAAGGTTTCCAATCTTTAATACCATTTTTTTCATAAAGATACCGAGCAAAAGCTGTGTTGCCTTCCGTGCTGTAAATATTATATCCGAGCCTTTTTGCTGTATTAGCATGGTAATATTCATTTATCTGCATCACACCAACGTCAAAGCGATTTTCTTTACCTCGTAAAACTTTTCCATTGCTATCTGTTTGTCTAAAATGAGACTCACATCGAGCAACTTCAATCATAATAGGAAGATCTGCAAAATAGTTTCTAACATAAGCCTCTGTTGATACGTTTTTTTCCGCCTCTTGTTTTTGAGTTGATTTTTCCTCCACAAGTTGTGGTTGTATGTTTGTAGGAATTTGGACAAGCTGAGCACTTCCCGTATTACCGGTAAGGCTTGCAAGTACCATATAAAGACTAGTTGCTGTCATATTTAACATAAATTTGTTTACTTGGATTATGCCTTTCGGTTTATCCAAATAAAAAACTCAGCGCTAACTGAGATGTATATATAATAGCATATCCTGTCTAGTCTGTCAACGACAAAATGAGTTTTCTGTGGTATAAATACGGCTTAAATACTGGGTTTTATAGCTATTTTAGACAACTGACTTGATGCCAGCTTGAACGGTATTTTCAGTGAAGTATCGTTCCTGACAATTTTGGGAGCAGAAACTGTACCCATTTTGATTATTTTGACAGTTTTCACAGCAAATAAAGTGCCTATGACAGGTATCAAGAGAGCAGTTTGCATAATTTTCTGAATGTTTTTGACAAATATCGCATTTCCCTATCATCACATGTTTGTCGGGGTCGGTGAAATTCATTACCTTTCGGTTATCAAATACATATAAAGAACCCCTAAAGTCTTTTCCTGGGTATTTTTCCATATAACTGACGATTCCCCCATTTAGCTGATAAACATCCTTAAAACCCTCTTTTATGAGCAAAGTAGAGGCCTTTTCGCAACGCACTCCGCCAGTACAAACAGGAACAACTGGCTCGTTTTTTAAATGAGCTATCTGCGCGAGTGCTTGCGGTAAATCGCGAAAATTTTTGATATCCATGAGTATTGAACCGTCAAAATGTCCAACGCGATACTCATAGTCATTTCGCATATCAATAATATGGAAAGTGCCGGGCTTTTTTTCTAGCCATTCGTTTAGTTTTTCTGGTGCAAGACGTTTACCTGTTTCTTTTGTAGGATCTAGTTCAACGCCAAAGGCGTCACTCACAAGGTCGTTCCGCACTTTTATTGAAAGTCTTGGGAAAGCATCTCCCGTGCCGACACTTCTTTTGATATGAGTATCTTTAAAACACTCGTCACTCAGAAAAATTTTTAAATAAGCGTCTGTATTTTCTTCTGTGCCCTCAAGAGTTGCATTAATCCCCTCTTTGGCAATTATTATCCGACCCTTCAATCCAAATTTTTCGCATAGACGACGTTGCTCGTACATACACGCACGAGGGTCGTCTATGTTTACATATTTATAAAAAAGTAAAATCTTAAACATTTTTCTAAATTTAATTTATTGACCTACTTCTACAGTATCGCCCTCGCCGAGACCAGACAATACTTCAGTCATTCCATCTTGACCAACGATTCCGAGAGTCACTTCAGTTTGCACGGCATTTTCTCCAGAAACTTTTTGAACATAAGATTTGTTGCCTTTTTTTGTGACTGCAAAAAGTGGTACAGCGACCACCCCGTCCTTTTTACCAGTTTCAATATTGAGGTTGGCAGTGAGTCCGCTTTTTAATTTTGTGACGTCGCTTTTTATAGCTATTGTCACTTTATAATTTACAACACTGTCTACGATAGTTTCTCCTGGATCAATGTATGACACGATGCCAAAAAAAGCTTCGCCTGGGTACGCGTCCATAGTTATAGAAACCGTATTACCGATTACTATTTTACCAATATTCACTTCAGGAACGTTTGACTCAATTTCTAGTTTTTTGTCGGAGATAACAGAAACGATTGTTTCACCAGCGGTTACAATTTCGCTAACTTCTACATCTTGTTTTGTAACAACGCCATCAAAAGACGCGGAAATTTTTGTTTTGGAAATTTGTGATTGAATGTTTTGGATTTGCGCTTGAAACTGGAGAACTCTCGCGCTTTGTGCCGAAATTGAGTTGGTGCTAGAAATTAATTTTGTCTCACTCGCACGTGCGGTATTGAGCTTTTCACGAGCAGAAATAAGATTCGAAATAATCGTATTTACGCTCGTGCGCGCAGAAGACGCGTCATTTTTATATTCAGTAAGTGTGGCAGAAACATTGACGTCATAAGTCGTGATCTCGAAAATAACAAATGAAACTTGATCCACGAGTTCTTTTATTATTTTTAAATGATCCTCTGATCTGCTTTGCACACTGTCTACATTTTCGCTAGATAAACCAGATATTTCCACTTTCCATGTTTGCAATTCTTTTTCTACCTCCTTTCGTTTGTAATTAATACTTTTTCGTTCGTCAAAAGGAATGCTGAAATATACACCTCGTCCGCCATCTAGTACTGAAGGTTGGAAATTATCATTGTTATTTCCTAGATAATCAAAAAACTGGTCAATGCTCTCGCGCACGACGTTGTCTGCTTTTGTATATGAATCAGAAATAACAGCGCGGGCGTTTGCATTTGCGTCAGAAATAGCGACGTTGTCGGTTAAGTTTGAAGCACGCTCTTCTGCTAGGTCTGCTTGCGCTTTAAGTAAATCCGCCTGAAGTTCACTACTATCAAGCAAAATGAGAGTCTGACCTGCCACTACCCTACTACCCACGTCTACGTATGTCGCGGTCACTCTTCCACTCTTTTCAAATCCCAAATCTACAGAATCAACCGCTTTTGTTTTCCCTGCGGTGAGTACAGATTGAGTAATATTTTGTTTTTTTATTACGATGTGCGTCGCATTAGCGTTTCCTTTATTAAAAGTGAAGAAAGCTATAATTGCCAAAACAAGCACTCCCGCACCGATTAAAATATATTGTTTTTTTGTAAATTTTTTGTTTTTCATTTTTTTTGTAAAATATCCGAAACAATCTCTCCGTCGGAAAGTGTAATCACTCTATCTGTACGACGACTGTATTCTTCTTCGTGCGTCACCATGATTATTGTTTGCCCTTCGCGATGCAACTCTTCAAAAGTTTTGAGAACTGCATCTGCAGTTTCTGTATCTAAATTTGCTGTGGGCTCATCGGCAAAAATAATCTGTGGATTGTGCGCTATGGCTCTAGCAATACTCACGCGCTGTTGCTGTCCTCCAGAAAGCTGACTTGGTAAGTTGGGAAGCTTATCCCCCAAGCCCACTTTTGTCAGAGCCTGCGCGGATTTTTCTTTTGCAACTGCCTTTGTAAAACCCATCATCAATAGCGGTAGCATAACATTTTCAAGTGAAGAAAGCTCGGGTAAAAGAGCGTAATCTTGAAACACGTAACCTAAACGTTCAAGCCGAAACTGGGTTTTTTCACGCGCATTCAGCTCAAAAACAGGAATGCCATCTATAATAACATTTCCAGAATTGGGATCATCTAGAAGACCGAGCTGGTACAGAAGCGTACTTTTTCCAGAACCAGAGCGTCCAGTTACAGAAAGAAATTGACCTCTCGGTACTTCAAAACTCATGCCTTTTAACGCGACGAGCTCGGAGTCACCGCTGTGAAAAGATTTTACTAATTTTTCTACTTTGATCATGTTTTTATTTAAAATTTTGTGCGTAACCTAGCGTCCTAATATTGCATCAAGCGTATTTTGCTTCACCACTATTTTTGCCGGAATATATCCAGCAATCAGTGTCGCGATAAACAAAATTCCTGAGCGGATAAGCACACCACTGATGGTTGCGACCAAAATACCATCACTAAATGGAAAATCTATTGGATGCAAGCCAACATACGGTTTAAGAAAACCGAAAAGAAATACAACTCCGATAAGCGTTCCCATAATAGCGTAAAAAAGAGACTGCACAATGTACGCAAACTCAATCGCTGTTGAATGAATACCGATGCCTTTTAAAATTCCGATATATTTTCGGCGTGTGATGGCATTTATAAAAATCACGATAAAAATAGTAATGGAGGCAACGACAAGTCCGATAGAACTAATAACGTTTCCTAAAATTGCAAAAGTATCTTTAATATCTTTCAAAAACTTCGGCACGCCTTCTTCAAACGTCTGCACTTTTGCATACTGACCCACACCGCTTGCAAGCATTGCGTCACGCGCAACGACCGGATCAGAACCGGGTTTAAGCAAAATAGAAATTTCATTTACGTTGTAGTCACTGCGTCCGAGCAGACCACGGAGCTGTGTGTCTGTCATAAAAACGCGACGACTTACTTCGTCCACCTTACTTTTTAAAATTCCTTTTACATAAACTTCGCGGACATTTCCATTTATTTCAATACGCACCTTGTCTCCCACCTCGACATCTGAAAGTGTTGAAAACCCCGGAGACTCTATCGGTAAATATTTTTTAAGTAGGTTGTGTCCCAAAAGTACTTGGTCATAATCTGTTGCAGTGAGATATTGCCCCTCCACAATCAAACTTTTTATTCCGGTCACCACATCCTCATCGTCTGGATTTATACCAGCAATAATAGTGCCGACACTATTTACTTTATCGGTGTCTTTTATTCTAGTTTTATAGTTTGCTTCCACAGTTCCGCTTCCGAGATAGCGAGATGATGTACGCTCTGCCCAAGGCAAACTTTTTGCAACATTTATCACAAAGGGGCTATTTTTAATATAATTTTTTTCATCAAGCGTGGAAACTATCACGTCACTCAAGTATCTAGTTTTAACTGCATTTACAGAGCCTTCAATAAGGCCAACCAAGATACCACTCACCACGACAAGATTTAAAAAAGTGAGTGTCATGATAAAAATAATTAGCACCGTCGTCCATTTATTACTTCGGCTGAGTTGTTTGAGCGCCAAGAAAAAACCGAGTTTTATGGATATAACCGTATGCTTAATTCTTTCTTTAAAAGAAATTTTTCCTGTGCGATATTTGCTCTGATTCATATTATTTTTTGAATTTAGGAAATTTTGCGTAAATTTTAGCGTGAAGATTTTTTGTTTTTTCTGAACGAAAAGAAAGCACGTAGAGACCGAGCAAAAGACAAATTAATCCTGGAATTATTGGCAAAATAAGTGTTGTTTTTATTTTTTGTTTCATTTGTTTGAATCAGCGGAAAGACCTTTACAATTTTTTGCGGGAGAGTAGCCAGCTTTTTGCGCTATCGCCCGTGAAGTAAAAGTGATTTTATTTTCTGGGGCAATGTTTTTTGCACCAGGACAACTTGGTAAATGATAAGTTTTACCTTGCTTTGAAGCGACCACTGCGCCAGCAGAAATTTTTTGTTCTTTTTTGCTCTCGGGAGTAGTTTCGGAAGTAGTTTTTGATGGCTCGGCTGACGCCAAAACTGTCGTTTCAAATGACCCCAGAACAATGGGTGTCCTTGCATCCCTTAAGGTCGTAAGTCTCCCAAGCTGGAATGAGAATATGAAAACGAGCCCAAAAATAAGGGCAAAAACGGCTGTTTTGCCTATAAGTGGGTTTTTATACTTGATTTTTAGGAGATTATCTTTTATACTCATTTGACTGATATTTTAACAGATTATATATAAATAACATAGTATGGCAACCAAAAAAGCCGGCGGGTCAACCAAAAACGGCAGAGATTCAAATCCAAAATACCTCGGTGTCAAAATCACTGCGGGAGGAGTAGCAAAAGCTGGCTCTATTATAGTGCGCCAAAGAGGTACAGATGTGCTTCCTGGCCGAAACGTGGGAATGGGAAAAGACCGCACACTTTTTGCTCTAAAAGATGGTATCGTAGAATTTGCAAAAACTCGCAAAACTCATTTTGACAACTCTTTCAAAATTAAAAAGATTGTGCATGTTGGTTAGGTAGTAAAATAAAAATAACCTCAAAAAGGGGGTCGCGAGGCTGACGAGCCGAGCGCTTCAGGATTTTTTAAGCTTAAAAAATCCGTACCCTTTTTGAGGTTATTTTTATTTTACTGAATTAACCACCACCAAAAACTCCACGCTTTTGTCCCCCACTTTTACAGTCACTTTGTGTTCACCGATTTCTTTTATGGGTTTCGGTAATTCTATAAAATCAGCATTGATGTCTAATCTGGTCTGAGTTTTGAGAGCCTCCACGATACGCTCTTTATGAATACTTGAAAAAAGATGTCCTTTATCGCTCGCTTTTTCTGTAAATTCTACGCACACATCCTTTATATCCTCTAGGTTTTTGGCGAGCAAATCTGCGTGAATATTTTTTTCTTGCATATCTCTCGCTTGCAAAAGCCCGATTCTTTTTATAGCAGAAGGAGTCGCTACTTCTGCTAGTTTTTTAGGAATAAGGAAATTGAGAGCATGTCCATCTGATATATCTTTCACCTCGTATTTCTGACCTATTTTTGGCACAGTTTTAAGTAATATAACTTTCATAAAATTTTATTTAGATAATCCTATTTCTATCACTTTTTTAATAAATACTCAACAGCCGTAGAGATTTGTGGGTCAAGACCCTTTTTTGTATCATCTTCTGTCTTTTTTACTTCTATGTCGGGCTTGAGTCCGCCATCTGAAATAGATTTACCGTTTGGTGTGAGCCAACGAGCGATAGTGACTTTTAAAGAAGTGTCTGGTGTGATTTTTATGAGTTCTTGCACAGAGCCTTTTCCGTATGAGTTTACACCGACAAGCTTTGCGACACCGTGCTCTTGAAGAGCCCCAGCTAAAATCTCTGAAGCGGATGCTGAGCCCCCGTCAATAAGGACAGCCATCTTTAATTTGTCACTAAAAATACTATAACCCTTACTTCTGTGCACTATTTCATCTTTATTTTTTCCAAAATTTTCTCTTACCACAATATCACCGAGGGGTAAAAACCAACTTGCCATATCTATGCTCGCCTCCAAGTATCCTCCAGGATTTCCACGCAAATCAAGCACGAGTTTGTTACTTCCAGAAGATATAAAATCGCGGAGAGATTTTCTAAATAAATCAGCTGACACAGCAGAAAAATTATAAAGTTCAATAACAAATATACCGTCATTTCGCAGATGTGTGCTGATAGTCGGTATGTCTATCGTTGCACGAATCACAGAAATTTCAATCGGGACACTTGCAACACCACGCAAAATAGTAAATTTTACTTTAGTGCCATCTTTCCCGCGAATTAATTTTACTGCTTCATCAGAATTAAGTTTGGCAGTGGTGGCGTCATCAATCTTTAGAATTTTATCTCCCGAAAGAATTCCTGCTCTTTGTGCTGGAGTCCCTTTAAGCGGAGAAATAACGGTGAGTATTCCATCGCGCATTCCAATTTCCATTCCCACGCCATGAAAATTGCCACTTATGTCACTTTCAAATATTTCCGCATCTGCTGGAGGTAAGAAAATAGTGTAAGGATCACTAAAAGAATCAGCAAGACCCTCTATCGCTCCCCAGATTTTGTCTTGGTCGGCAAGAACAGGAGTAGAAGAGCTTGATGAAACATGTTTTTCATTTAAAATATCCCACGCTTTCCAAAACGGCGCAAAATTGCCGTTTACAAAAGATGTTGGGTTTTTATTTTCTAAATTGGCGGAGCTATTTGTTTCATTAATTTTTTGAGAACCAAAATAATATCCGCAAAAAAAAGAAGCTCCTACTATAAGGAGTGAAGCTATTACAAAAATTCTATGTTTAGAAAACCGTGAATCCATTTGTCGCTTTATTATCTCAAAATCGTGTGCGACGGTCAAACATCTGTATCCGTCCACAGCACCTGTACGCCCTTGCCCAAACTCGCAATAACTTTTATAATTAAAACAAATTAACACATGATACAAAGATATTCTTATAAAGGAATTACTTGGCTTGACCTAGATCATCCGACAGATAAAGATGTCGATGAGATTATAAAAGAGTTTAAAATTGACGGCGTCATTGCAAACGAACTTTCCAAACCATCTATAAAACCTCGCGTTGAGCTTTATCATGATTTTATTTATCTTGTCTTACATTTTCCGGTTTTTAAACACAGTCACTCTGAAAAAACCGAACAAGAAGTGGACTTTATCATCGGTCGCGATTTTCTCGTGACGGCGCGCTACGACACGGTAGACGCTCTTCATAAATTTGCAAAACACCTAGAAGTAAGCTCTATTTTAGATAAAAAAAATATAGAGTATCCTACTGGTTATATTTTCTATATGATTTTAAAGGAAATTTATAGCACGATTTTTGATGAGTTATCTTATATAGAAAGCTGGCAAAAAAACATTGAAAACAAAATTTTTAAAGGAGACGAACGTGCTATGGTTTTTGATTTATCAAATGTAAGTCGCACACTTCTTGATTTTCAAAAAACAATGGACTCACACAGAGAGGTGCTAATCTCACTTGAAATTATCGGAAAAAAAGCTTTGGGAGATCATTTTTCTTTATACACACGCGTTGCGCTTGAAGAGTATCACAAAATCCAAAGCACAATCAAAAACTTGCGTGACGTCGTAGTTGAACTTCGCGAAACAAATAATTCTCTACTAGACACAAAAGGAAATGAAATTACAAAAGTTCTTACTATTATGGCTTTTATTGCCGTTCCGCTTTCTCTCATCGTTTCAGTATTTCAGATAGACACTGTCGCTAGACCGCTTATTGGTCAGCCAAATGATTTTTGGATACTCATCGGTGGAATTTTTGCTGTCGGAGTAGTGATGTTTTCTTTTTTTAAGTTTAAACACTGGTTATGATTACTCTTTGGAATACAATGTCTGGAGGAAAAGAGCCTTTTTCTTCACTAGAAAAGAAAAAAGTGGGTATGTATAATTGCGGACCGACTGTTTACAACTATGCGCATATCGGAAATCTACGGTCTTATGTTTTTGCGGACATTTTGAAGCGCATGCTTATTTACAATAAATATAAAGTTAATCAGGTAATAAATATTACTGACGTAGGTCACTTACTTGGTGATGGTGACGAAGGACGCGATAAAATTGAAGAGGGTGCACGCAAGGAAGGCAAAACCGCGAGAGAAGTAATCGCTTTTTACACTTTGGCGTTTATGGAAGATCTAAAAATGCTCAATATAGATGTGCACGATATAAAATTTCCGCGAGCGACAGAGCATATTGCTGAGCAGATTGACCTTATAAAAACTTTAGAGCAAAAAGGTTTTACATATAAAACTTCAGACGGAATTTATTTTGATACGCAAAAATTTAAGCCGTACGGGAAGCTTGGCAACATTGATTTGGCGCATTTAAAAGAAGGTGCGCGCGTTACTATAAACTCGCAAAAAAAACACAATACTGATTTTGCACTGTGGAAATTTGCTGAGCCTCACGAAAAACGTCAGCAAGAGTGGCAGTCTCCGTGGGGTGTAGGTTTCCCCGGCTGGCACATAGAATGTTCGGCTATGGCGATGAAATATCTCGGTGAAACTTTTGATATACACACAGGCGGAATTGACCACATTCCTGTTCATCACAATAACGAAATCGCTCAGTCTGAATGTGCAACAGGAAAAGAGTATGTGCGATTTTGGCTTCACAATGCTTTTGTAAATATGGCGAGTTCTGGAATTGGCTCGGGCGAAAAAATGGCAAAATCTGCTGGTGGATTTTTACGGCTCGCAGATGTTGTTACGCGTAAAATAAATCCTGTGAGTTATCGCTACTGGTTACTGACCGCACACTATCGTTCTCCTATTACTTTTGATTGGGAGCCACTTGAAAGTGCAAATGTAGCGCTTATGAAACTTGTGCGTGTTTATAGCGAGCTTCCAAGTTTTGGAAAAATTAGTAAAAAATGGCTGGAAAAATTTGAAACGCATGTAAATAATGATTTGAACACTCCTGGTGCTATCGCTGAAATGTGGAACATGATACGCGACAAGACTGTTTCTGCGCGAGATAAAAAAACGACCTTAAACGAATTTGACAAAGTGCTTGGATTAAGTTTAAAAACTCTTGCGAAAGAAGTGTTCGCTCTCGCCAAAGCTGATAAAAAAATACCCGACGTTGTGAAAAAACTGGTCAAAGAACGGGAAATCGCCCGCAAAAACAATGACTGGAAACATGCTGATGAGCTTCGTGACGATATATTAAAACAGGGTTTTGAGCTTAAAGATACCGAAAACGGCACAAAACTCAAGAAAGTCTAAAGAAGAAATAAAGGCACTTTTCGTTCTCCACAGTTTAACCACAGTCTATCAAGTTTTTTAACTTTCACGCGCCGACCGCACCATGTTAGTATTGTTGCAATGAGCGACAATAATAAAAATAAAAACCGCGCAATAAGAATTCCTCCACAAAGCATAGAAGCTGAGATGGCTCTACTCGGTTCTATTATGCTTCGTCCGGAAGCCATTCATGAAATTATAGACACTCTTTCATCTGCGTCATTTTATTCTGAACGGCATCGTATGATTTTTGACACGATGTTTGAGCTATTCAAAAAAAATCAGCCGATTGATTTACTTTCACTTTCTTCACGTTTGAAGGAAAAAAACATGCTTGACCAAATCGGAGGTAACACTTATTTAACCGAGCTTGTACACGTCGTCCCCTCTTCTGCAAATATAAAACACTACGGCGACATCATTCACAAAAAAAGTATGATGCGCGGACTTATAGATGCGTCTGAATACGTCTGCCAGCTCGGTTTTGATGAGGCAGAAGATTTGGAAATTATTTTAGACAAAGCTGATAAAAGAATGGTGGAAGCGACAAGTGGAAATAGTACAGCTCACAAATTTATTGAACTAAAAGATACGCTAAACGAAGCGTGGGAACGTTTTGATAGATTACATAATTCAAAAGGCGGTCTCCGTGGAATTCCTACCGGCTTCACAGCATTAGATGAACATCTTGCAGGCCTTCAAGAGTCTGACCTGATCATTTTAGCGGCACGACCATCAATGGGAAAAACCGCGCTCGCTTTAGACATAGCTCGTCAGACTGCAATCAACCACGGCACGCCTGTCGGCATTTTTTCTTTAGAAATGAGCTCACAACAACTTGTGGATAGAATGCTCGCGTCGCAAGCTGATGTGGATTCTTGGAAACTGCGAACAGGAAAAATCACAAATCAAGATGACTTTGCTTCTATCCGTCAGGCGCTAGATAAGCTAGCAACTGCACCAATTTATATAGATGACCAAGCTGGCAACAATATTCTTAAAATGCGTTCTGTTGCACGTCGGCTCAAACGCGAAAAAGGGCTCGGACTTATTATCGTGGACTACTTACAACTCATGGTTCCTACCAATTCCCGTGCTGGAGACAATCTCGTGCAACAAGTAACCGAAATTTCTCGTTCATTAAAAAATCTTGCCCGTGAGCTAAAAGTGCCAGTGCTCGCGCTTTCCCAGCTTTCTCGTGCTGTGGAGTCTCGCGGTGGCAAGCCTCGTCTTTCTGATTTGCGAGATTCTGGATCTATTGAGCAAGATGCTGACGTCGTGATGTTTATTCATCGTGAAGATAAATTTAAAGAAGCAAGTGAGCGCACAAATATCGCCGAAATTTTAATTGAGAAACATCGTAATGGTCCTACAGGAAAAATTGATTTATATTTTAATGACAAAAAAGCTACTTTCCAAAGTGTCGCGCGTGACAATTTTGGCGGAGCGGATAAAGAGTTTAAGGATTTCTAATTTTACACGAGATATGAACACTCTTTTAAAACTCACTTCCTTTTTTTCTGAATTTCCTGGAATAGGTCCACGGCAAGCAAAACGTTTTGTGTATTTTTTACTTACCAGAAATCAAAGCCATCTAGACGAGCTCGCTTCCCTGATTGCAAAAATAAAAGAGGAAATTAAAACTTGCGAAAGTTGTTACAGATTCTTTTTCAAAAACTTTTCTGACTCAAACTCGTGCGACATTTGTTCGGCAAAAAATCGCGACGTAAGTATGCTCACCGTAGTCAGTCGCGATGTAGATTTGGAAAATATTGAAAAAACCGGTGTTTATAATGGAAAATATTTTGTGCTTGGTGGAACAGTGCCGATTTTAGAATCACAACCTGAAAACAAAATACGGATTAAAGAATTGCTTCGCGCAGTAGAAACTCGCACTTACGAAGGTTTGCATGAAATCGTGCTTGCAGTAAATGCAAATCCCGAAGGTGAAAATACTAGCGATTACATTAAAAAAATACTCGCTCCCCTTACCCAAAAACACAACATCAAAATTTCCCTACTCGGACGCGGGCTTTCCACAGGAACGGAGCTTGAATATTCTGACGCGGAAACCCTTAAAAACGCCTTACAGAACAGACAATAATAAAACCGCCTTTCTGGGCGGTTTTATTCTTACTTTATCTCCTCAATCTTTACCTTAAAAAATGGCTGTCGGTGACCGTTTTTCTTAAAATATCTACTCTTTTGCTTGTATTTGATAACGTCAATTTTCTTTGCTCGTCCTGCTTCTGTAAAGGTTGCCATCACTGAAGCGCCTGCGATAAAAGGAGTTCCAATAGTTGTATCTTTACCATTATCCACAAGTAGCACCTTATCAAAAGTGATTTTATCACCTGCTTTAAAATCGCCAGGAAGCTTCTCTATAGTGAGAGTATCTCCCTTTTTTACTTGGTATTGCTTACCACCTGTTTGAATAACTGCAAATTCCATAATCTGTATATTTTACATAAATGGCTATAAAAAGCAAGAAAGGTCATGGGACGTATCCCGCGCGCACTCGTCACTCCTCAATTTCTGGCTTTTCAAGAGTTATGGCTTTTATCCCAATCTCTTGCTCTGTAATACGCATCACATCCTTATCTATTTTTTTAAATTCATTTGAGCTCGCGTTAAAATGGTTTACTGTAGTTGAAAGAGCGTTGCCCATTTTTTTGTGATAATCGTTGTAGCTTTTTAAATGTCTACCGAGCTCGCCGACGTGTTTGACAATATCCTTTGCAGTATCTTCAATTTGCATCGCTTTTAAACCTTGGAGCACTGTCTGTAAATATGCTAAAAAAGAAGTGGGCGACACAATAATAACTTTGTATTTCCCTGCCGCGCGCTGAATAAGATTTTCTGCGTCTTCTGCCGATGCGCCAACTTTATTTATCAAAAGATCATAATATATCGCTTCGTGCGGAATAAACATAAAAGCAAAATCCATCGTGTCTTCTGTCGGGCGTATGTATTTTGCGGTCTCAGAAATGCGGTTCTTTAAATCATTTACAAAAACTTTCTCCAACCGCTCTTTTTCTGCGGGATTTTTTTCTTCAATTATTTTATTGTAATTTTCTAGAGAAAACTTGGAGTCAATCGGAATAACTTTATCTTTTACAAAAACTACTGCGTCCACGATGTCGCCATTTTTAAAAGCATATTGCATCTGATACGAGCCGGGCGGAAGTACGTTTTTAAGGAGCGTTTCCAAATAATACTCTCCCACTATTCCGCGCTGTTTTGGATTTTTTAAAATATCTTGGAGCGACTGTAGTTGGTCGGCAAATGATACGACTTGTTTATTGGTCTCGTCTAGCTTCGTCAAGCTTGCCGTTACTTCCCGTATCAAGCGAGATGATTCACTAAACTGATTTCGCATAGACTCATTTACCTGCTTACTGCTCTCACCGATTTTTGAATCCACTGTGCGAGTGAGTTCGTGCATTTGTTGAAGAAGAAGATTGAGACCAGTGTCTTTTTTTTCTTCTAGCTCTGGTTTTCCAACGACACGTTTAAATATAAGCCAAATAAAAATAGCATTTGCTAAAAGCGCTAAAAGTAAAATAATAAATAAGGTTTCAACTGACATATCAAAAATTATAGCAAATTGTTATACTGTTCGTATACATAACAAATAATTAAACAACAACATGACCTTACAACAAAAAATACAGGGCGAAATAAAAGGAGCGATGCTTGCAAAAGATAAAGTACGACTAAACGTGCTACGCGGACTTGTGACCGCTTTTGTAAATGAAGTAATTGCTCAAAAACGTAAACCGCAAGACGATCTAGCGGACGAAGATGCTTTAAACGTGATCCGCCGAGGAGTAAAACAACGCAAAGATTCTATTGAGCAGTTTAAAGCAGGCGGGCGTGCTGACCTTGTCGCTTCCGAAGAAGCGGAGCTCACTATTTTGCAAACCTTCCTACCAGCGACAATGAATAAGGACGACATACGAGCCGTTGCGGAGAAAAAACGTATAGAACTGGGCGTGACTGACAAATCAAAATTGGGTATTTTTATGGGCGCGGTAATGAAAGAATTAAAAGGAAAAGCCGACGGCGCAGACGTAAAAGAGGTGGTGGAAGCGATGTTTGTTTGACTTTTTAGACCTACATTATATAATACTATAGGAAAAAGTGGGGTGCGAAAGCTCTACTAGAGAAATGAACCTTATAAAGAAAGAGGGGTGGATAATTGTCTTACGTCACAGAAAAACAAGAAATATTAGAAGTCATCAGACGACTCTACAGAGAAAGAACAAAAGACAGCCCTAACAGGGTCAGTGTGCCGTTACTGATACGGCAGGCATTGAGCTCGCTAGGGTACGAAATAACGGCGGAGAGAATGAGCGAGTTGGCGACTATGTTCAGGAAAGGAAGAAACTCCCGATAGAACACATAAAAAAAATTAGGGAATGAGATATTCCCCACCAAAAACGCACTTACGGAAGTGCGTTTTTTCATTTGACATAATTTAATATTCTCATTATAGTACTTTGTAGAAGAAACCGTACAAAAAATCTGGTCCAACGTGGATCAACTACATAATCTTCAACGGAAACTTAGAACAAGGAAACAGAAAATTGAATGAGGAAAATAAAAACACAGTCAAAGCCTGCGCCCAGTTTAATGCAACAACAATAGCATCTGTGCTTTCGTTGGAGTATTTAGATGCTCCAAAGTACGGGACAAATGTTGAATTATTGTGGAAGGAACTGAAAGCTTTAGTGAGTCAGCTCACTGGAATACAAAATGTTCCTCAGGAGATAGTGGTGGTCCTTGGTGGGTTTCTAAGAAAGGCAATTTTTAACCAACACCCTTCTCTGGAGCAGATCAGGTTTGAAATACTTGGCGAGCAAGTAGATGTGCAAGATGTGTTGAATCAAATCTTGCAGAAGTTGGGAATAAGTGAGAAAGAAATGATTACGATGAGTACAGTTCCTAAAGAAGAAGTGAAAACGGAGATCAAGAGACTCCGTGAATGCCAGTTGCTGAGTAGTGAGCGTACTCTTTTTCTCCTTAAGCAATTGGAATAACTTTATAACAACATCTTCGTCGCACGACACGGGACAGCCAAGGCAATCAAACGCCAAAGCTGTCCTGTTTTTTATATAAATTTTAGCGAAGGTGTCGGTGGGTTCTGTTTTGGTGAAATAATTATACACTTTGCACGAACTTTTTTCCAAACAAATGACTAATCACACGCCCCGCGTGCGTGGTGGCTTTAAACTGAATCGTACGCTCGTATCGTTCCGCCACTGCCTCGCTTCTCTCGGCAACACCAAAGAAAAATGTTCCTTGCTTCTCTGATATGGTGGGGGTGAAATTTTTCTTGAAAAAGGAAAGGGTGTTTTTATTTCAGGGTTCTGCCTTCCAAGTATTCAGGCAGGTGGCGGAACAATGCGGACGAGGTTTTGGCAAAACTATTTTGAGGGGTGAGAAAGTGTGGGACACTTTCGCAAGACTTTGAGCATTTTGTATTCAAAAAACGAAAAGTGTACAGCTTCTGTAAAAAGAGGATTTGCCAAAACTTCGGCTCATTTGTTTTTCCATTTGCTCCTCTTTTTGTTTTGGGGGAATTCGGGGCGGACAAAAAACAGAAAATACAAATTCAATTTCAATGTTGTCTCGGTCATTTCTCTACTAGTGTTTCGTCCACGATCTAAAGGAGACCATCCTCGGCATTCGCCTCGGACATTTCCGCTAGGGCTACTCGCGCTTAGATGTCTAGGTTTGGCGCATTTCCTCGCAGTGGTTTGCAGAGTATTCGGTGCTTTCATTCGTCTTGTGGTCTTTTAGAGCTTTCTGGCTTCGTTTGGCGTGCCTTCGGAGTCCGCCCTCGCACAACCCCCTTCCTCGTTTTCAATATAGCTTTAGTGGTGTCGCTTTCGCTTTAGATTTCTGTATTGCAAGATTACGGCGGCGCTCATCCTTTAGTCACGGACGCCCTAGCGGAAATGTCCGAGGCTCAAATACAAATGCGCTTGACCCACCCTCCCGTTCGCGCGCAATATCCCCGCCGTGGGGAAAAGAGGAGACGGCGGGGATGCTCCCTAGATCACATCTTTCTCGAATCATACGCCCAATGCAATACCGCCTGTCTTTGGCGAGGCCGACAAAAAATATCTTCAGCTCTGCAATTATTTTTTATTTGCATTATATGCCTACGCATAGCGAGCCACCTTTTTATTTGCTTCTCGTCGTCGAGAGTTCTACGCCCCATGAAATATCTGCAATACCACTGAAACCATCCCCGTGGATCTTGCGGATTTATCCAGCCCTTCGCAAGCCACACTGAAAGTGGCTGGCTGGCATTTACTCCAAAAAAATTTATTTTGGGGTCATGTTTATAAATACCATTTTTTTGAAACTTTGCTTTTGTAAACCAATCTTTAGGGAACTCTTTCGTGCAATCACGCATGTACACCCCACCAAAAACACCGATTGCGAGCATTTGTTTTGGGCTTAGGTCTGGTTTAAAGCGAGGATCAAAGTTTCTGCCGACAGGCTCGGTTAATAGATAGCTATATTTCTTTTGCATCTTGTCATTAACAAAAACTTTTATTGGATGCTGTATACTCATATTATTTTGTAACAAGATACCAAACGACTAGTACTAGAGAACCCCACCATCCAAGATCGGAAAAAATAAGACCGACTATTATTTTTCTTTGCCAAGACTCCGGTAACAGTTCGCTCGCGCGTCCTTCTTTTTCTTTTTGCAAAAGATATGGACTTACACGAAAATATAAAAACAGGCCGTTTAATACAAGCACGATAGAAATGAGCGCGAGATACATCGGCACTCCAAAAAATGGCTCGTTTCTAAAGAATAGAATGCCACCAAT
>CALRHW010000009.1 GCA_943359555.1 Parcubacteria group bacterium
GGAAGATTTTACAGGGAAAAATATAAGCGAGGCGACTTTTCCAAGTCCAATATGTATTATCGGCTGGGACTCTCTCCCCGCTGTCGGCGTATTATTTAAAACTTTTGAAACTCGTAAAGAAGCCGAGACTTATGCACTTGCTGAAAAAACAAAAAAACTAGAGAAAAATTTACAGGAAAATTCAAAAAATAGAACAATCAAAAACAAAACTCCGGGCGAGCATGGACTAGTACTCATTCCTCTCATTTTAAAAGCCGACAAAGGTGGAAGTCTGGAGGCGCTCATGCACAAAATAGAACTACTTAAAAATGATCAGGTAAAGTTTACAGTTATCCAAAATGGAATCGGCGCAATATCTGAAAGTGATGTAAAGCTCGCGCTTGGAAATAGCAACTCAATACTTGTTGGTTTTCACAGCAAAGCCGACGCGCGTGCGGTAAATCTAGCTGAGCGAGCGGGTTTAAAAATAGAACTTTTTGACATTATTTATAAACTTCTAGAGTACTTGGAAGGGCTTTTAGAGGAGCGAAAACCTCACGTATTAGTAGAAGAATCTACGGGTAAAGCTCGTGTCGCAAAAATATTTAGTGTTACAAAAGACAAACAAGTCATTGGGGGAAAAGTAGAAACTGGAGCGATGAGTGTGGGTGCGCAAGTAAAAATATTGCGTCGTGATGTAGAAGTCGGCATCGGAAAAATAAAAGAATTGCAAAAACAAAAAGAAAAAGTAAGCGAGGTGCTTGAGGGTTCTGATTTTGGCGCACTTATTGAATCAAGAATAGAGCTCGCCTCAGGTGACCGTATTGAGTCTGTGCGCATTGTGGAGAGACAAATTTAAAAAATGAGTATACGCGAAGAAAAAGTAAAAGAACAAGTCAGCCACCTAGCAGCGGAATTTTTGCGTGAGGAAGCAAGCCCATCTTCAATGCTCACTGTCACAAACGCAATTTTCAATGAGCAGAACAATCTAGCGATTATTTATTTTACGGTTTTTCCAGAAAAATTTGAGCACACCGCGCTCACATTTGCTAAACGCAAACGTAAAGATTTTCGCGAGTTTGTAAAATCTAGAATGCGTATTCGTGACATTCCCTTCTTTGATTTTGAAATAGACAAAGGCGAAAAAAACCGCCAGCTTATAGATAGTATCGGCGTAAACTTATAGCTCGGCAAAATTTTCGCAAAGATGCGCGAAAAATGGTATAAATGATGTGTCCCTACAAGGCGTAGTGGCGAAGTTGGTAAACGCGGCAGTCTGCAAAACTGCTATACGTCGGTTCAACCCCGACCTACGCCTCATTACGTATTACGTAGCACTCTTACGGTTTACCGTGTGTGCAGAAATAAGTACGTAACACCTGCCCGGGTGGCGGAATTGGTATACGCGCACGACTTAAAATCGTGTCTCGAAAGGGTTATGGGTTCGACTCCCATCCTGGGCACAAGAATGGAACTTGTTAATTTGTTATAGAAAGTGGACTAGACTTTCTATGAATTTATTTACCTAAACTAGATCTCAAACTTTTTATCTTTGTATTTTCTTCAAAAATTTTTTTAGCTTCGTCTATTTGGCTCATAGCGTTAAGACCCTGTTCTTGCATATCAGCTGTGTCTTTTATACTCTTTGTTGTGTCCATTAGTGCTTCTTCAAAAAATGCAAGGGTTAATTTGTCTTGCACTTCTTCTGGAAATTTTTGCAAATTATCAATCAAAAATTTTCGCGCACCTTGCTCGTCGTCATTGTTCACATAAACTAAGAATTCGTTGTATAAGTCTGAAAATGTATCGCTCATAATTTTATTTTAGTGTATCCTTTTTACTAATAATCATCGCTTCAGCCATGGCTTCAAATATAGCTCCAAAAATAGAAGCCCAGAACCCTTTATTCCCCTGATTTTTTTCTCTGCATAAATCTTTTTGTTTGTCAATAAAATTATCTCTAAGAGAACTTTGTGTAGAAGCGTCAGACCCAGCATAATTCATTTTGTTTTTGAAATCTATCCAAGCAGTATCAAACCCTCCTTGATCAAAAGTAGTGGATTCTTGCTTTGCATCCTTAAATCCTTTTTTTGCTTCTGCCGGTGCTTTTTCATGGACTAATTCACTAAAAAAATTATTTCGCATTTGGTCATTACCACTTACACTCGCAAAAAGTGCAGAGCCAATGTCGCTTTGATGTACATTTAAGTCGTCAATGGAAGTTTCCAACGAACCCTCAGAAGCTTTTAAGGCCTCAAGAGTGGTATTTTTTGCCCATTTACCAGCAGAAACAAAATTTATAGCCTTTTTAAACTTTCCATATGTTCTGTTTGATAATTCTTTCAATGCTTTTTCTTTTTCTGCAGGATCTTCTATTGCAAGGGCAGTCAAATATTCTTGTGGACTAATATTTTTATCCTTGCATAGTTTTTCCACTCGGTCATTAACTGCTTTATATTCTCCATTTCTATAACTTTCGTATGTTTCCATTGCAGAAGCAATACGATTAAACCTACCCTCGTCAGTAATAGATATATCTCTTAGTTGGCTCTGTATTACCCTAATAGCTTTTTCAGGACCAATAAGGTTAATTATCTTTTCAAATTCAGGGTGATTACGAGCAAATGCAACCATATTATCTGTGGTCAATAATTTTTCAATTTCTTCAGATTGAGTTATTTTTTCTGAAAATTTTATCCTCTGTTGTTCAAGAAGATTAATATCACTTTTTTCAATTTTTCCTTCAGCTAATCTTACCGCCAAGTCTTCATTTCCATCTACCCTAAGTAGCTCACCGAAAAGATGACTTTTATTTTTATCCTGCAAGACTTCCGCCAAAGTATGACCTTCGGGGGGGGGCGTAATATGTTCTTCTTCTGCTTGCTTATCTTTACTTTTCTTAAATTGTTCTAGTATTCCCATAAATTTATATTTGTTAATTACTAATATATTATAATACCTTTATATTTAATGAGCAACCTTATAAATAACCACACCCATTTTAATTTTTCGCCAAAATATGTTATAAAGAAGACTGTTGTACACCCCGCCCATGGACTGGAAAAGCTTCTTGGCGGTAAATCCGCCTTCGGGTGGTGTATCCGCCTATAGCTCAGTTGGTAGAGCAACCGCCTCTTAAGCGGTGGGTCCCAGGTTCGAATCCTGGTGGGCGGACTAGGTTTGTTTTTAGTTTTGTTTTTATGCGAAGATAAAGTAATATAGGTGTTCGTGCGAAAATGTAGAAAAGTTTTGACGAATGGTTCATAAAAAAAATTGGGCGAGTGGCGTAATTGGTAGCCGCGCTAGTCTTAGGAACTAGTGGAGTAATCCATGGGAGTTCGACTCTCCCCTCGCCCACCAGATATGAAAAAAACAAAAAAAGGTTTTATTGCGCCAGTACTTGTGGCGGTTATCGCATTATTGGTAATCGGCGGTGGCGTATATATTTACAAAAATAAAAAAGTGGAAGCACCTGCTACTGTTGAAGTACCTGCTGTTGTTAATGTTGTTAATGTCATTGACACTGGAAAATGTGGCCTAACCGTAACCTCTATTTCACCCAACACACAAGTGACTTTTCCTTTAACTGTCAGTGGGACGATAGGCAACTCAAACAGCCAAAATCTAGGTTGTACTTGGCAAATGTTTGAAGGACAAGCTGGTAGTGCACATCTATACTTTAACTACAATAATGATGGTTGGAAACCTATTGGAGCTTCTGTTCCTATAAAAATTTCTAATTGGACTTCAACAAAAACTTCATTTGTTGCGACATTAAATTTCTACAATGGTGGAATAGGTCTTCCAAACAGAACACCTATGAAGATCACCTTTACTGAAGAAAATGCTTCTGGTTTACCTCCAGTTGATACTTTTGATTTTCCTGTTATTTTAAAATAATGATAAAATTTATTAGAATATTTCTTTTGATTCTTATAATAATCGGCATTATTTTGCTCTGCACGCAAAAGATGTGGGTGCCACAGTTTGTGGATTATATTTTAAGCTCTGAAAAAACTTGACTTTATGTGATGTTTGTGATACAAATAAAGAGAACGAATTTTGTTCTTTGTAATAGAACATGTAACAGACGGCACGTTGCCGTCTGTTTATAGCTTTTCTTCATCACAATCTTTTAGGAGATGCATCATGAACAGCACCAATTTTGTAGAGATTATCTGGTTAGCAGGACAAATACTGCTCTGGGTCGGCACGTTGCCGGTTACACTCGTTTTTGTCGGGGCTTTTCTCTACTACGTTTCAAAGAAAAACGTCTTAGGGACATTCTTAGAAGAAAAAACTGCTGCCAACGTGGAGCAGTTTGGGAAATTTGCCAAACCCCTAATGACAAATAGTGGGTGGAAACACAGGGGTAACACCGAGCTCACAGAAAGCGAGCTTAACCCCGAAGGTGCGTCAAAGATAAGACGAAAATCTTCCGAGGGTGTGTGGGAAACTGATCAAGAGTTGAAAGATCGAATTGACCCGCATTCAAGCGACATCGTCCCAGACACAGGAAAAGTCAGTTTCTGGTCAAAGTTTTGTGGTGGATGGCATTTGCTTGGGATTCCTCTCATCCACAAATTGAGAGAAGAAGGTGGGGTATCTGTGATACTTCTCACTGATGTGACTCGGGTGATCACTGTAAAAAGCGCCAACGCGAAAGATCTTTTTCCCCTCATCTTTCAGATGGAATACATTGGGTCGGTAGTTAATCAAGAAAGGTGGGCATACGCCGGAGAAAATCGAGAAGAAATAATGGATGATTTACTGTCGTCGGGGCAAAGAGAGTTTGCTGGGTTGGTGGACTTTATGGATTTGCTCAAGATCAAAGGTTGTGAGATGAAAAACTCTAAACTTAATGATATTGTTGATGACATCCGTAGACGTTACGGATTCAAAATTGAAAAGGTTCTCGTCAAAGATGTGAGCCCTGATGGAAAAGATGCGGAGTTGTTTGCCTATGTCTCTATTGAGACAGCGACAGCGGCCATCAAAAACACCGCCATGATGACTAGCCTTGATGGTGAAATCCTACGCAGGACTAAAGAAGCAGCCTCTCTAGCTCAAGCAAGAAGTATTGCAGGAACAGGGTAAAAAAAGTTTTTAGAACAAACCCTTGCACCGTATGAAGATCTTAATCCTCAGATATTGGAAATGCTGCGCATCAGGGATTCCAAGATCACCGTCTTTGTGGATAAAGGGAATGGTGGAATAACAACGATTCCGCTTCCAACATAACCGTGATTCAATGCTTTCCAATGCCCATTAAGGTAAAACTTAGTGGGCATTTTCATTTGTTTACTCTTTTTACGCGCGCCAAATTATATTTTTATAAACCGTGATTCTGCTTGACTTTATTAAAATATATGCTATACTTTATTTCAAAGATTGTTATTTGAAATCTTGGTTAAAAAGGTGGTGGTCGCAGACGAAAGGTTGTAGGAAAAATATAACTTTTCGCTTGCGACTCCATCGAAATGGAAGTCGGACAGGAAACTTGTTTAGAAAGGAGGTGCTCAATGAGCATCAAAAAAAGCATCTCGGTGATGTTGGTCGTGTTGGTGGTGTTGGTTGTGGGTTGTGCTATTGGCGGTAAGATGTGGTGGGCTGCACTGGTAGCCTACCTAGTAATGGTGGGTATAACTGGGTTTGTGGTTTTTGTTTACACTTTTGTGAGCAAAAACCCGTCATCAGTAAGTAGCACAACTACTACTAGCATCGCAGGCACGACTGGCGTGGCGTCAGTCGTGCCTGCAAAAAATGGCAAAAACAAATTTGCAGGAATGGTGAAGTGGGCGGTTGTCCTGATAGCGGTCGGCGGGGGGATCTGGTATTTTAAAGGCCTTGGGTGGCAGACGCCCCAAGAAATAATTTTGTGGGAAACCACAGGGACGGCGACATTGTTTGGGGCGCCTACGGTGGTGGATCTTTCCCAATTCAAAGACAGAGATGTATCTGTCACTTGGGAAAGTAACGTGGGCATGAGAGTCTGGGCGACCACGGACAAAACGCCGAAAAAGGAGATGGTAGGTATAGTTTCGCTTCCAGTGGGGGAAAGTTTCAAGAAATGGGAGTTCCAGACAGTGAACATGCCTACGGGCAGATTCAGTGTGAAAGTGACTCCAAACATTCCCCCAAGAAAGTAACGATTAGTTAAGACGCTTGGTGTACAACCAAAAGAGCGAAGCAGACAACGGTGTCCGCTTCGCTCTTTCTTTTTGCCCAAAAAAAAATTTTAATAAATTAAATACCAAAAGTTCCTGTAATAATGGCGATAATCCCGTAAACAGAAAACATCACAAACATTCCAATAACGCCGTACAGTATATTTTTCTTGCCTTTTTCTCTACCCTCATCAGTACTTGATGTCATTATAAACTCTATAATTCCCCAAAAAAATATTGCGAGTGCAACAACAAACATCAGCTCAACAAGTGGCTGAAGTATTGTTCCCACGATACCATTCAAAAGTGAGTTTACTGTCATTTTAACAAACTAAACTGATACTAAATAACTTCAATATCTTATTGAAAACCTGTTATAGCGGGTGCTCCATAAGTAGCATTATTATTTATACCAACAGAGTCACCAATAAACCGCACGATACCCCACACAGAAGCTGCAACGAAAAGTGCAATGATACCCCAAAGCATTACTCCTTTTGCTTTTTTACCTTTATCTTCGTCACCAGCAGCGAGAACGAAAGTACCAAGACCCCAGAAAAAATACACCAAAATAAGTGCAAAAACAATAGGAAGAATCGCTCCGACAATTCCCTTTATTGAATCAATCAGACTTCTAACCTGAGTAAGTTGCTGTGCAAAAGCTAAGGCTGGAAGAATAAACAATGCTGATGCTATATATATAACTTTTTTCATCTTTTCTTTTAAATTACTTAAATAATAATCAATACATAAAACCTTGCTACAATTATACTATACAAGACAAAATTAAAACAATACGGGCTGTTAATAGCAGGTTTCGTGATTTCCTAGAAAATCAGACCAACGCAAACTACTGTCTCTATAATTTTGGCAGTTACCGTCTGAGTCTAGCCCTCCCCCTGGAGTAAATGACCCGCCACCACGAGCTCCTCCGCCCCCCGATCCAGCTCGTCCAAAAATACCGCTACTAAAATTAACCGCGTTACCAGTTCCGCCGAAACTACCATTGCCCACTATACCCAGGTTTGAACCTATATAGGATATTATTCCCCAAATTGAGAACAATACGAAAATAGCGACAAGTCCCCAAAACATTATCCTTTTCCCCTCTTCGTGTCCCTTTTCTTCACCTGCGTTATATACAAATCTTCCCAACCCCCAAAAAAATATTATAAGTACAATCCCTGCAACGATAGGAATTAGTGATGCGATCACGCTATATATAGCAGAAATGAGTTCAAAAGAATTATTTATACTCGCATAAATAACTTGTGGCGTAAAAAAAGTGAGTAAAAAAATAGTATATTTCATATCTTTAAAATGTGGGTAATCGAGGAACTCCCCCGTATCCCATAAAATCGCTTGCAAAAAATTTAACAATGCCTGCAATAGAAAACATAACGAAAAGAGCTACTACACCCCAAAACAAAATATGTTTTGCTTCTTCGCGTACTTTCTCGTTACCAGCGTTAGCGATAAATTTTACAACACCCCAAGAAAAAACCAAAAGTGCGAGAGCTGTAAGAAGAGGTATAACGTAAGACACTAAACTTTTAAGAATACAAATAATATCAGCGAATGTTTGTGGTGTACTTGCACAAAGAGCTCTCGGAATGTCTTGCATCGTTCCCGGCGCTGGCGAACCAACTCTATTTATTCCATCTGGACCAACATAGGCGATAGACAAAACAGGATAAACACTCCAAAAACATACGACCGTGAGTGCCGAGAAAAGTAATATGTTTAAATATTTTTTCATAAAAAGATTATTAATTATTTAAGTTTTATATACATAAACCAGGAATGCTGTTTCTTGATATCTGACAAAGCGTACCCTGTATTGCGGTTGCTATCGTAAGTGCACCAAGGAGTATCGCAGCACCAATAACCGCGTGGAGTAAAGCACGTTTTGCTATTGTAAGTTCTTCTTGATTTCCTCTAGATTTTACAAACAAAAACCCAGCATAAATGATATAGAACACTACGATTATCGCAGCTATCGGCATAATGATTTTACTAAACACATAAAATACGAAACCGTAGAGAGTGTTTGTGGAAGAATCGGCGTTAAATGGGTTTGGGAATGTGTTGACGTTATTATTGAAAAATTGATTAGAGGTCTGATTACCGCCTCCACTAGTACCACCGCTACCTGAAGTTTGATTACCGCCTCCACTAGTACCACTTGAAGTATCACTTTGGCCAAGTTGTGCATCTGCATAAAAACTAAAAACAAAAAAAGACATCATCACCAAAAATGTTACTTTAAAAAGTTTCATACTTATATTATATTTTTTTTGTGTCATAAAATCAAATAGCTTATTTTTTTAGTAATGAAAAATCTGGATTTAAAAGCGACGTAAGTGTGTATACAATAAGCCACGCAGTGATTACAAACAAGAAGCCTTTGAGCACTTTCCAAAAAATTTCTTTGGCTTTTGTTGCTTTGTCTTCATTTCCTCCAGATGATAGATACAAAAATCCAGCCCAAGCAAAAGATATCGCTGCAAGAGGAATAGAGAGTAGTACTAAATATTTTATCAGGTTTGTACCAAGCGCAAGTAAATCGTTGAAGTCGCACGCTTCTGAGTCGCCAGTTTTATTACCACACGGTACAAGACCGCTTTTATCTTTTCCTGTTCCTTGCTGTATTTCAGCCGATGACACGAAAGGCATCGCACTCACAGAAAAAAACATTAAAAGAAACAGTGTCGTGACTGAAATTTTAAGTGAGTTTTTCATAATTTTATTTCATATTTTTAAACAAAAGATTTAGTTCTGAATCTGCTCGCGACACAGACTCATTTATATTACTTCTACCACCTGTCACTGATTCTACCATTTTTTTAAAGATGGCGTCTGTATCTGTTTTGCTTGGCTGTAGCCACGCGCGAGACTGTATAGCGCTATCGTAAAAGACAGACATATAGTCGTCATTTGGGCGAATAGAAAGCAAATCCCTACGCACAGGTGGAAGCTGTGTGATCTGGGTGAGTCTGGCTATTGGTGGGTTGCTTGCCAAAAGTATAGCCGCTCCAATAGCAGAATTAATATTTCTTGACGCTCTTGGTATAGCGAGAGCATACATTCTACCAAAGGTTGTTTTTTGTGAAGATAGAGTAGACTGTGGAATTTTTGCCACATCAAAATTTAAGTTTGGATTTTTGTCGGTAATTTGTTTTATTTCTGACGCATATCCAAAATACATCGCGAGATTGCCAAAAATAAAGAAATCTTTTGATGCAGGCAAAGAACGGTTCCATGAATAAAATGGTTTTACTGGGTTTGTAAACTCAGTGTAAAAACTTAGTGCAAGCACTGCGGGCAATGTAGGAGCGTCAAATTTATTTTGGAGTGCACTCTGGATTTGATTATTGCTAAATGCGGAAACAAGTCCACCAGCTTGCATAATGAGTAGACTAAATAAGTCTGTCGCGTTCGAGACATTTGTGTATTCTCCTAAAGCCACAGTGCTCTGTGTAACATTTAGAGAGCCGTCTTTTATTGTGAGCTTTGGCGCTATTTCATAAAATTCACTCCAGAGTTTTGGTGGCACACTTATACCTGCATTTGAAAAAATATCCCTATTCCAATACATGACCATCGGATCTATTATAAAAGGAAGTCCGAGCGCCCCCTCTGGAGTAAGATACAATTCCCCTTCTTCTATAAAAGCATCTTTGAAACTACGCACGGATACCGCAGTGTCTGGTATTGGAAATATTTTACTTTTGTGTTTTAAAATAGCGTCCTGTGATAAAAAGAAGAGGTCTGGACCACTCTGCGAAGCGAGAGCCTCCACAAAATCGTTGTCAAAAGTTGCCTCGTTTTTCTGAACATAGTCTACTTTTATCGTTAGATTATCTTTCAAACCCGCTGGCTCTATAAGTAAGGAAAAATCTTCAGGAGAAAGGAAGCCCCAGACTGTAACCGTAACGACATTTTGAGTTTTGCTAAATTTACCTAAAGCGAAAATCAAAACGCCGAAAAATATAAAAAAACCAAAGACGACCATGAGTATCAATTGAAATTTACTTAAATCTTTCATTAAATTATTTTTTACTAAAAATTATTCCGTAATGATGTGCGCCTGCGATAAATTCTTTTTCTACAATAAAATCTGAAGCAAAAAGTGATTTGCAATCTGCGAGAGAAAAGACAGACGACTGCTGAGGCCCTAGACCACCAAAAGAATCTGTCCAATCTATTACAAAAAGTTTTCCGCCTACTTTTAAAATCCTTTTTACTTCCGCACGAAAACCTTCTCTATCTTTAAGTTGAAATAAAATATTGCTTGCAATGGCACCATCTACACAGCCAGCTTTGATCTTTGTGCCGTTTAATTTTTCTATATCTCCCCAGACTACCTCAATGTTTTGATGGTGGCTTTTATTTGCCGAGTTTTTTATGTGTGACAAAAGCTCTTTTTGAACGTCCACAGCGTAAACTTTGCCGAGGTCGCCCACGGCTGTGGCGGCAAGTGTAGTATAAAAGCCAGAGCCAGCACCCAAATCGGCAATTATCATACCAGAGTGCAATGCAAACTGTTCAATATTTTTTTTGGGATCAGAAAACATTCGTGCTTATAATTATAGCGGAAAAGCGACTATAATGACACGACTTTATTGTGTATAACTCATAATAAAGAAAGTTGTCTTTGGAAAACATTCGCAGACCGAAAAGCATGGTTTTGTCGTAGACAAATTTTCGGGCGAGGACGAAGAAAACTTCTCGCTGGGAGAAGTTTTCTGTTTTTCCAAAGGCAACTTTCTTTATTTATGGATTACAAACAAATAAGTGAAGCAATTTTGTCGCCTTCGCGAAGTTTCATAATTCGCACTCCTTGCGTTTGTCTACCGAGACTTGGAATTTCTTTTATATCCACACGAATCACCTGACTTTTTTGAGACATTGAGACCACTTCTGTTTCTTCTTCTGTCACAATCTGTGAACAAATAATGTCGCCAGTTTTTGGAGTTACTTTTGCAGTTTTGATGCCAGAGCCACCACGATTTTGAATTTTATATTCTTCAATTAAAGTTTTTTTGCCGTAACCGTTTGCGCTTATCACAAGAAGCTCGGCATTTTTTGCAGAGCCTTTCACGACTTGTGCGGTAATGACCTTGTCACCTTTTCCGAGTTTCATTGCACGTACCCCAGAAGCCGATCTTCCCATTTCACGAATATCAGATTCTTTAAAACGAATGGACTGACCTTTTGCGGTCGCTATCACAACACTATCGCCTTTTGTTACAAAAGACACCGACACGAGCTTGTCGCCAGCTTTTAAAGAAATAGCGATCAGTCCACTACGCCGAACTTCATGAAAATTTTCTGCTTTTACTTTTTTTGCAACGCCATTTTCTGTAACCATAAGAAGTGAAAGCTCGGCAGCAGCTTTTGTTTCTTTTGGCATCGCAAGGACAGACGTCACTCTTTCAGAATCACCGAGAGAAATGTAATTAATCAGTGATTTACCTTTTGTGGCACGGCGACCTTCTGGCAATTCATACATTTTTATTTGATAAGTTTTTCCACTATCAGAAAAAAATAACATATCACTATGTGTGCTTGCAGTTAGAAGCATTGAAACGAAATCTTCTTCTTTTGTATCTAAATCTACAACGCCGACACCGCCACGCTTTTGCAGACGAAATTCATCTGGAGATGTGCGTTTTACATATCCACCAGAAGTAAGCACCAGAGCGTTTTCCTCATCTGGAATAAGGTCTTCTAAAGAAATCACTTTTGCACCACCTTTCATTACAGCTGTGCGTCTATCATCGCCATATTTTTCTGCAATTTCTTTGAGCTCGGTTTTTATAATATCCAAAATCATCTTTGGTTTTGAAAGAATCTCTTTTAGTGTCTCAATAAGTGCCTGCAAAATTTTTATTTCGTCTTCAATTTTTTTACGTTCAAGCCCCGCAAGACGAGAAAGTTTCATTTCCAAAATAGCTGAAGCTTGGAGGTCGGAAAATTTGAATTCTTTTTTAAGACTTGCGTGCGCTTCCTGCACATCTTTTGCCGCACGGATAAGCTTTATTATTTTATCTATATGATCAAGTGCTTTTTTGAGACCGAGCAAAATGTGTTCGCGTTCCTGCGCTTTTCGTAGGTCAAATTCTGTGCGACGACGCACGACAATCTGGCGATGGGAAATAAACTCTGATAGAAAAGTCTTTAGCGAAAGTGTTTGAGGGACGCCATCTACAAGCGCGACGAGGTTGAAATGAAAAGCATCTTCAAGTGACGTGTGCTTATAAAGAGAGTTTAGGATTTTTTGTGGATAGGTGCCGTTTTTCAAGTCAATCACAATGCGAATGTCTTTTGTAGATTCATCACGAATACCTTTTATGCCTTCTATCTTTTTGTCGCGCACGAGGTCGGCGACTTTCATGATAAGGTCGGCTTTTATAACACGATAAGGTATTGAAGTGATAATGATTTGAAATGTGCCAGATTTTGATTCTACTATTTCTGCTACGCCACGAGTCACCACGCCACCACGACCAGTCGCATAAGCGTGGTGAATATCTTTTTTATTAAAAATTACTCCGCCGAGTGGAAAATCTGGACCTTGAATAAATTCTAGTAAATCCTCAGTCGTCGCTTCTTTATTTTCTATTAAATGAATAGTCGCAGAAACCACCTCGCGGAGATTGTGTGGAGGAATGTTTGTCGCCATTCCGACAGCGATACCGAGTGTGCCGTTTAAAAGTAAATTTGGAACGGCGGACGGTAGCACAACTGGCTCTTTTTTTGTGCCGTCATAATTTGGACGGAAATCAACCGTATCTTTTTCAATGTCACGCAACAGCTCGCTAGCTAAACGCGCCATTTTGACCTCTGTGTATCTATAAGCCGCAGCTCCATCACCGTCTATTGAGCCAAAATTTCCTTGTCCAAGAATAAGTGGGTATCTAAAACTAAAATCCTGCGCCATTTTTACCATCGCATCGTATACAGAAATATCGCCGTGTGGATGATAATTTCCAAGCACGTCTCCAACCACCGTCGCAGATTTTCTAGTTTTTGCAGAAGCGGTCAGCCCCTTTTCAGACATTGAAAAAAGGACGCGACGATGCACGGGCTTTAGTCCATCACGGATGTCGGGCAAAGCACGAGAAGTAATGACGGACATCGCATAATCCAAATACGAGTCCTTCATTTCTAGCGTAATTTCACGAGGTAAAACGACGCCTCCTGAAGCGTCTTCTTGAACCATCTTTTTTACATCCCTTTCCGCCATATATTTTTTATTATAGCACTATTATTGGTTAATTAAAACATTAAAATTGGACATTTCTCCCTTAAAATCTGCCACAACACCCTTTATCCCTTCAAAACTGCTGGCTAGATTTTCATTTAGAGACTGAAATGGTGATGGAGCGTCTTCTTTAATTATAACGACATCATCTGAAACGCTAAAAAGATGCACAGAAAACCAAACACTAAAAATAATTGCGACAATAAAAAAAGATGTGAAAAATGCAATAGCTCGTTTTTTTGACTCTGGTTGCGTTTTTAGTTTTTCAATTAAATTAAACATTGGATTTGAGCACAATAATGTCCCCTTCTTTTCCTTCCAAATCTTTTCTTTTTATTGTGAGTTTGTCTACTGCCTCATTACCATCTTCCCCACCTTCTTTTAGGAAAGTTTTGAGAGCGTTTTTGTCGCCGACATCGCCGTAGTGCATTGGAATGATAAGTTTTGGTTCTAATTTTACTGCGAGTTTATACGCGTGCGCAGGATCTAGTACACCTTCGCCACCTATTGGCACAAATAAAATATCTATTTCATCTAATGTCTCAAGAATTTCATTTGAAATTTCGTTTGTGGAAAGTGCGCCGAGAAAACATAAATTGATTCCTTCAAGAGACACTGTATATATAGTATTCAAAAGTGGCTTGCCTCCGTATTCACTAGATGATTCAAAACCCTTTATAAAAACTTCTTTTATTTCAAATTCGCCCGGACCAGAAACAACAAAAGGTAAACGGTCTCCGCGCGAAGCCATATCAAAGCCGTTGAAGTCTGCGTGATTTAGGCTTGAAAGCACAATGTCTGCACCATATTTTATAGATTTAAATTTTGAATCCTTGGAAATAGGATTGTAGGCGATGATAATATCGCCAAACTGTATTTTGAAAGATTCAAGACCTTGGTATGAAATAATCATGATTAGGGATTATAGCACAGGGGTTGCGGAGTGTGAAAGTAGAATTGTTTGGGGAAAAAGAGACCACTAGCGCTTCGGAGAGGCGCTGGTGGGGGGGGTTGGTCGTATTCAAACTAGAACTTTCGGGGTCTCAACCTTCGCCGAAGCCTAGTTTGTCCTGGATGTGGACGTTTCAGTCCAGCGTGGGTGGGGTCTTCTGGTCCGGCGACGTGATTGAGACCGTTCTGAAAGCTGTTGCCGTCATTCGGCACGGGGTTTTCTCCTCTTCTTGATCTCTCCCAAATAGGAGATGAGGCACTCAAGCCAGAAAAATTATCTACTTGACGGTTGTTATGTGCCCTTTTTTGATTTTGCGGGTTTTTGTCATTCAAAGTTTCACCTCCATGTGTTTTTACCGAAAACGATCGGCAACGACCTGTCTCAGTTTGAGACGAGCTTTTTAGACCTTCGTTGTAATCATAAGGCTCAAAAAGCTCATTTCAAACAGTGATTCCACATCAAAGAACTATATATTTATTATAGTGGATAAGTGTCTATCTGTCAATTGCTACGTAATGGTTCAGCTTGGATTAGTTTCTCCTTTGAGATATATTGCGAGTACATTATCAGAAGAAAAGTCTCATATGTATGTGAACTTGTGCAATGTATATTTTAATGTATACTCTCTTTTATGTCTGGTGTGCGGTTTTGGCTCGGTTTCGGCGGGCGAGCCCACACTTTTAGGTGAGAAAAGACATTAAACTAGGCTTACTTCTCACAGGTAAGCACATTATTAAAAGCTTGCGGTTAAACTTGCAAAAATGCGAATTCGCAAAAGCGAGCCCGCGGTAAAACAAAATGTTTACAAAAACTAAAAAAGAAAAGAAAGTTGATTTAGAGGTGTTAGAAAACGGAGACACAGATAATCAGGACGCGGAAAAAGAATCGGGGGCAAAAAAAGACTCGCCGATGAATAAAATACTAAACGATACAAAAAATCCGCCGAGCGAAGGCGATCTAATAGAAGGTCTAGTCATCGCGATTGAAAAAAGTGCTGTTTATGTAAATATTCCACCTTTCGGAACAGGAATTATTTTCGGAAAAGAATATATAAACGCTCGCGACATAATTAAAAAAATAAATATCGGCGACAATGTTGCTGGTAAAGTTGTAACTTTAGAAAATAAAGACGGTTACATTGAAATCTCTCTTAAAGAAGCTAGGCAAGCACTCATTTGGAGTGAAGCGGAGCTTGCGATTACAAACAAAACAATTTTTGAGATCCCAGTTCTTGAAGCAAATAAAGGCGGACTTATACTTTCATGGCAAGGTATAGGCGGATTTTTGCCAGCCTCCCAGCTTAAAACAGAGCACTATCCTCGCGTTACGGACGGCGACAAAGATAAAATATTAGAAGAACTCAAAAAACTCATCGGACAAAAAATTGCGGTCGCGATAATCGGCGCGGTTCCAAAAGAAGGCAAGCTCATTTTCTCTGAAAAAAGTCTTGAAACAAAAGCTAAAGAAAAAATCGTCGGCAAATACGCTGTCGGTGAAGATTTAATGGGTGAAGTAACTGGCGTTGTAGACTTTGGTGTATTTATGAAACTTGAAGAAGGTCTAGAAGGGCTCGTGCATATTTCAGAAATAGACTGGACTCTTGTGGAAAATCCGAAAACACTTTTCAAAATTGGCGATAAATTAAAAGTGAAAATTATTGAAATAAAAGACGGAAAAATTTCTCTTTCAATAAAGGCGCTCAAAACTAATCCTTGGAAAGAAGGCGAAAAGAAATACAAAAAAGACGACATAGTGCAAGGTGTTGTAATAAAATTTAATAAACACGGTGCGCTTGCAAGTATTGAAGAGGGTATCGCTGGGCTCGTGCACATTTCAGAGTTTGGTAGTGAAATAAAGTTAAGAGAAAAACTTTCTCTAGGGAAAATATACACTTTCAAGATTACGCTTTTTGATTCAAAGGAACAAAAGATGGCATTATCTTTTGTGGGAGAAAAATAGGAA